>JAFGLK010000376.1 GCA_016928125.1 Anaerolineae bacterium | reverse complement strand
GCGATCAGCGGCATCGAGATGGCGCTGTGGGATATCGCCGGCAAGGTCCTGGGCGCGCCCGTGTACCAACTGCTGGGCGGCAAGTATCGCGACGAGGTGCGTATCTACTGCGATTGCCACGGCGGCACGCCGATCCGTACCCGCGCCGACTATTCCTACGACCATCCGGAGAACTATACGCCGGAGGCCTTCGCCGCGAATGCGCGCTGGATCAAGAGCTTGGGCTTTTCGCTGCTCAAGTTCGATCTCTACGGCGTGCCCAGGGAGCTGGTCACGCAGCACGGCGCCATGTACTCGACCGCGCATGTTGGCTATTGCACATCGGTTGTACGCGCGCTGCGCGAGGAGATCGGCTGGGAGCATGATCTGGCCATCGACTATGGCGGCAAGAACACGGCGGATGCGATCCGGCTCATCAGCCAGGTCGAGGAATATCGCCTCTCCTGGGCGGAGGACATCATGCCCTACAACGGCCACAACGCCGAGGCCATGGCCGAGGTGACCCGGGCCGTGAAGACGCCTACCCTCACCGGCGAGTTGCTAGCGCCAGCCATGGCCTTCCGCGATCTAATCGCCAAGCAGGCCGTACGCGTCGTGGCGCCTGATATGTCGGTCGTGGGGGGCATCAA
The DNA here is from genome assembly GCA_016928125.1 of Anaerolineae bacterium. The sequence continues at coordinate 2,235 of JAFGLK010000376.1, read as the reverse complement.
CGAGATGCGCAAGGTGGCCCAGATGGCCGATCTGCAGCATATCGTGATCGCGCCCCATAACGTGTGCAGCCCCATCGGCACCATGGCCGCTGTGCATGCCTGCGCCACGATGACCAACTTTGTGGGGCTCGAGTTCCACGCCGTCGGCGTCCCCTGGTGGCAGGATGTGGTCCATCACGAGGGGAAGATCATCGACGAGCGCGGCTATGTGCAGGTGCCTGAGGCGCCGGGCATCGGCGTCGAGCCCAATGAAGAGGTGATCCGGGGCCATCTGATGGAGGGCGAGACCTACTTTGGTTCATGAATATGTGAAGCGCCACAGTCCCAGCTTTGCCTATACCAATACCCTCCTGCGCATCGATCTGAACGAGATGCGCATCTGGACGGAGGAGACCCGGCCCCGCGTGCCAGACTACCTGGGCGCACGGGGCCTCGGCGCCCGCATCGCCTGGGACGAGTATCCCGAGCCGGTGGATCCGTTCGCGCCCGAGAACCCGCTGATGGTCCTGCCCGGAGCGCTGGCGGGCACGCGCGCGCCCTACAGCGGACGCACTAGCATCTGCGCCTTCAGTCCACAGGCCTGGCCCTATCGCTGGTTCACGCGCTCTAATCTCGGCGGCTTTTTCGGGCCCGAGCTCAAGCGGGCAGGCTACGATGGCCTGATCGTCACTGGCGCCAGCGAACGGCCGGTGCGCATCGCCATCCGGGACGACGAGGTGTCCGTCGAGCCGGCCGACGAGCTCTGGGGATTGGATACCCAAGAGACACTCGACGCCATGGAGGGCCTGGAGGGGCGTCATGCGCGCTCGCTCGTGATCGGCCCGGCGGGAGAGCGGCTGAGCCGTATCGCTACGATTCACACCGCCAGCTCCTCTGCCTGCGGCCACGGTGGCTTCGGTGCGGTGATGGGCGCCAAGAAGCTCAAGGCGATCAGCGTGGTGGGCACGGGCCAGGTCGGCTTGGCCGAGCCCGGGCGCATGCGCGACCTGACTCGCGCTCTGGCCGCCGAGCTGCGCACCCTCCAGGGGCGTGGCCCCGACACGGCGCGCATCAACGAGCAACTCGCAGCGGCGGGCGGCGGCAGCGCGCGTCCCTATGCCTGCACCGAGGGCTGCCTTTCGCCCTGCGGGATGTACTATCAGGATGTACCCGGCTGTGCGCACGCGCGCAGCTGGAGCGGACACTGGTTCTGTGTGTCGCCCATCATGGCGGGCATCGGCGAGGATGGCCCCATCTCGCGCCACGGCGTGTTCGATTGGCGCCTCGGCTTGCGGGGCGGCTTTGAGATGAACGTGCTCTCGAACCGCTACGGCCTGAACCAGTGGGAGCTCGTCATCGGCATGGTCCCCTGGCTGGCCGCCTGTCAGCAGGCAGGCCTGATCTCCGAGTTCAACGGACGCCCCATGGACTGGCGCTCGTGCGACTCCTGGGATGCTTTTCTGCACGACCTGGCCCATCGCGAGGGACTGGGCGACGCCCTGGCCGAGGGAGGCTGGGCGGCAGCGGAGGCGCTGAATCTGGGCCAGGACCTGATGCGCCGCTTTTACACCGGCTGGGGCATCGCCGGTCACTGGGACGGCCATGCCGATTTCGCCAACTATATCGTCTTTCCCTTCTGGCTCGTGGCCGCCCTGCAGTGGGCCACCGATAGCCGCGACCCGATCCCCAGCGGCCATGGCTATGTGTCGCGCCTGATGCGCAGCAGCCCCTTTAGCCGCACGCTCAACCCCGACAAGCCGGTCATCTCCTGGGAGGAGATGCGCGCCGTGGCGATGCGCATCTACGGCGACTCTGAGGCCATGGATCCCGCCAGCGAGTACCGAGGCAAGGCCATGCCCGCCTTTTATCACACCAGGCGCTCGGTGATCAAGGATTGCGTGCCGGTGGATGATGTGGTCTTTCCTTTGCTGTGGAGCGAGAACACGGCCGGCCGCATCCCACGCATTCTCGACGTGGAGGGGCCCTCGGTCGAGTATGAACTGTTCCGCGCCGGAACCGGCGTGGATTGGAGCGAGCCGGAGTTCGAGCTGGCCGCCGAGCGCGTCTACACCCTGGAGCGCGCCTTGCAGGTGCGCCATTGGGGGCGAGATCGGGCCCTGGATGAGAGCGTGCTGCCCGCCTTTGAGTACCCCGAGAATTGGGCCAGCCCCCTGCTGCAGGAACGCCGGGCGCTGGAGCGCGAGCGTTTCAGGCCAGTCATGGACGAGTATTACACGCTCCAGGGATGGGACGTGG
>JAFGLK010000375.1 GCA_016928125.1 Anaerolineae bacterium | reverse complement strand
TGGCCGTCAATCAGCGCTGGGCGCGACGCGATGGACCCGACGGCCACGGTGACCGTGGCGCTGGTGAGGGGCATGAGCCACATCGGCCCCGAGCCGAACATGCCCACCGCCGTCACCCCGACGACGCCAAAGCGCTTTTGCATGGCGATGTTGCGCGACGCCAGGCGCACAAAAGTTCGCAGTAGGAAGCCCGGGATAAAGCGGGTCCAGGCGACGCCCGTGGTCGCGCCGAGACGCTGCCCGGGTCGTCGTTGCGACGCCCGCAGCTCCTCGTGGATCTGGCGGTAGCTCTTGCGGTTGGCCGCCTGAATCCCCACGGGCTCGGGCACGTTTTCGCCCTCGAACTCACGCTCAAACAGGACGCTAATGGTGAGGTCGTCGAGCAGGATCAGCCGGTTCCCCTTGCGGAAGGCGTTGAACCGCGGGAACTCGTCCAGCGTGCGGGCCAGACAGGCCACCACATAGCCGGTGAGCGATAGGCTCTCGCCGGTGTGCTCGCGGTGCTGCGCGAGCAGGCAGCGCGGCTCGGTGATATCCGCCTCGATCAGCAAGTGGATCGTGTCGTGCTCACGCGCCACTGCACAGGAGGCGGCCACCATCTGTCGGTTGGCGCGGAACGCTTTGACGCGATAGCCTTTGTCTGTGGCGGGCATGGTATCTCCTTTCGTCCGGGCTGCCACCGCATGCGTCCGACAGGGCGCGCCCAGCGCCTTCCTCGATGGCCGCGGACCAGGCACCTTGTTCCACAGCGGCGCCTCGGCTCCGGTAGCCAGAATCGCCCTGGCGAAGACGCGGTCGCGATCGAACAGCGCGTGGGTTCGCGAGGCCTTACTGCGGGCCCGGCTTTCTGGCCAGCACCACCATCCGGCGCGAGCGGGACGAGAGCGGCGCCCCGTCCTCGTCCAGCAGCCGGTACTCGCCCAATCCGGCCCGCTCCAGGAGCTGGGCCATCTCGGTGGCGCTGTAGAGCCGGATCGAGAAGGGCTTGTCCTTGCGGACGCTCTCGCGGATCACGATACGGCGGTTGGTGAAGCGGCCGGTGAGCGGGTCGAACGAGAAGCGGTTGATCAGCAGGTCGCCGCCCTTCTCGATCACGTCGGCGGGCGGGAGGTCCTTCAGGGCCGTGTCGCGGTTGGCCACGTCGAGCATCAGCCAGCCCCCAGGCTTGAGCGCACGCGCCATATTGGCGATCACGCGCTCGTTCTCACGGTCCTCGAAATAGCCAAAGCTGGTGAAGAGGAGCAGGACCCGGTCGAACTCCGCCTCAAAGCGCACGTCACGCATGTCGCCCTGGCGATAGTCCACGTGCACGCCCAGCTCGGTGGCCCCCTGGCGAGCGAGATCGAGAAACTCGGGCATGTAATCCACGCCGGTCACCTGGTGGCCCAGCGCCGCCAAGCGGTTGGCGTGGCGCCCGAATCCGCAGGCCAGGTCCAGGATGCGCATGGGCGCGTCGATCTCGAGGAGCTTGATCACCCAGGCGACTTCGGCCTCGGAGCGCGCAGCAGTGAGTTCGTCGCCGTAGGCGAAGAGATAGTCGTCTACATGAAAAACGGCCTCCAGATTGAACAGGGGATCCCCTGACGCATTCTCGGTCATCATGGCGGGCTCACTTTCCGAGGAGATGGATGGTGGTGTTACAGCGCGCATCACCCAAGAGAAAGGACGCGGTGATGGTCACCTCAACCGGCTGGCCCAGCAAAGTGCCGAAGAGCGCCTCCTGGAAGCTCTTGCAGCAATGCTGGCAAAGAGACAGAGGTGGGTCCGCACAGTCCGCAAAGGCGCAGGCGCAGCCCTGGACCGGCCTGCCGGTGAGGACAAGCGTCCGGCCATCCCGACTGAACTCGAGCCTCTCCCAGTATTTTGATGCTTGCTGGACATTGACGCGATCCAGGAACGCCTGAACATCCCCAGTATACTGCCCGATCCAGCGGTCGAGGTGCCGAGCATAGAAGCATTCGTACCCCAGTTGGCCGAAGAGGCTCGCCACGACGACATCGCTCTGCGTCTCCTCGACGTACTTGAGGATGTTCCTGACCTGCTCCTGGTTCATCTCTTGCGGGACATGCGGTCTGTCTGTCACGGTCTGCCTCCCTGGCGCCTTTCCGTCCGCGCTTACTCAAAGCGTACCTCGAACTCGAGTTCATCCTCAATGGGCACGCCGCCAAATCCGATCATAGGGATCTCGGGCTTGAGCTTGCGCGATTCGGCGATGGCATGCCGATGGACGGCCGCCAGCGTCAGGCCCCGTCGTTGATAGAAGCGGATGGCCCGCGCGTTATCATTGGTGGTGATCAGCCACAGTCTGCGGCAGCCCAACGCAGCCGCCTTTTCGCGAGCGGCCTCGATCAGGCGCGAGCCCACTCCCTGGCCCGGCTGCGCCGCGTGCAGGGTGACCACCTCCATCTCGCGATCGGCGATCCGGTACGTCAACAGGCCCTCGGCAGCGCCGTGGCGCGTGGCGATCAGGCCGGGCAGTTGATCGGCCTGATGCAGCACGCCGCGCGAGACCACCTGCGCGCCGCCGGCGTATCGCTCCAGGAAATGGTGGACCCAGGCGCGGTCCTCGGGTTCGATCTCACGGACTTCAATCGTCATGTGCCCATCCCCGTCTAGCGAGCCAACTCGACATCAGCCGGCACATCATCGCGACGCGCGTCGATCCGAGGCAGCGATGGCGCCTTTCACGCGCTCCGCCACCT
>JAFGLK010000374.1 GCA_016928125.1 Anaerolineae bacterium | reverse complement strand
GAGTTCGATGAGGCGGCTGTCGCAGCACAGTCGCTGAGTGATTCGTCGCGCATCGTGATTCGTGGCGTCGACGTGTTCCTTTTGAACCGGGGAAGCGACCGCGTCTTCAAGTTCCTGCTAAACGATGTTGGCGATGCGCTCCAGTCAACCAGCACGAACCCCGTGCTCGTACAGAGAGGCGAGATGCTGGGTGGCGTGCGTCTGGGTGATATGGTGGATATTGCCTGGATGGAGGCTGGCGGTCAGCGAACCTTGAGCACCTTTGTCGTCCTGGAGCGGGCGGGCTCGCTGCTGGCCTACGATCCCCAGCAAGGCATCGATGTCTTGCCCGTGGCCGACAGCGAGCGGTGGCTCAAACCCGAGGCCATCGGCAGCTACTATGGCAATCTGTACGTGCTCGATCCCTTGCTGGGCCACATCCTCAAGTACGAGCCCGTAGATAACGCCTACACCCAACCTCCCTCATATTATGTCAATCCAGGCTTGCAGATGGACCTGACAGGGGCGGTGGACATGGCCATCGACGGGAATCTGTACGTTCTGTTTGCAGATGGCCGCATCGAGAAGTTCTACAACGGTGAACCACGTACCTTTACCATGGCCGGGTTGCCCTCGCCGATGACCAGCCCTACGACTATTTTTGTGTCCGGCGAAAAGAAGCCTGAGGCGGACGGACGCATCTATGTGACCGACACGGGCAACGAGCGCATCGTTGAATTCGACAAGGACGGCAACTTCCTGCGGCAGTTCTTGGACAAGCCCGGAGATTCGCATCTTGCGAATCTGCGCGGGTTGTATGTGGATGATGAACGAGGGCGCATGTTTATCCTGAGCGGCAAGACGCTCTGGTTGGTCAATCTGCCTTCCCCTTGAGAATGAGCTGAGCGACGGTTATGACCCTGATCCTGGGCATCGAGAGCTCGTGCGATGAGACCGCAGCGGCGGTGGTCGAGGATGGCCGCACGCTGCTCGCCAACGTGGTCGCCTCGCAGGTCGAGCTGCATGAGAAGTACGGCGGCGTGTTTCCCGAGATGGCCTCGCGCCAGCACATGGTCACTATCACCCCGGTGATACGCGAGGCGTTGGAGCAGGCCGGCCTGGGTTGGCGGGATCTCGGCGCCATTGCGGTTGTGCAGGGGCCTGGGCTATCTGGCTCGCTGCTGGTCGGTGTGAACGTGGCCAAGGCCCTCGCCTGGGCGCAGGGGTTACCCCTGATTGGGGTCAACCATATCGAGGCCCACCTCTATGCCAATTGGCTCGTGCCACCCGGAGGGGATCCCGAGGCCTTTCGTGCGCCATCCTTTCCTCTGATCTGCCTGATCGTCTCTGGCGGGCACACCGATCTGGTGGTGATGCGCGAGCACCACGACTATGAGCGTCTGGGCCACACCTTGGATGACGCTGCGGGAGAGGCGTTCGACAAGGTGGCACGGCTGCTGGGCCTCGGATACCCAGGCGGGCCAGCCATCCAGGCATCTGCCGTGGACGGAGATCCGACGGCCTACCCTTTGCCGCGCGCTGTCAACGTGGGGCCGTATGATTTCAGCTTTAGCGGGCTCAAAACGGCGGTGCTACGCCTGGTTCAAGAGCTGCGCCAGGAACGTGGCGAAGAGGTCGACGTGCAGGGCGAAAAGCTTGCCGAAGCTGGCCTGGCCGAGCAGGCCCATGCCTTCCCAGTAGCCGACCTGGCGGCTAGCTTTCAAGCTGCTTTGGTGGATGCCTTGGTCACCAGAACCGCGTATGCGGCGAGCCAGTACGAGGCCGTGCAGGTCTTGATCGCCGGAGGCGTCGCAGCCAACAGACTGCTGCGCGAGGAGATGACACATCGCCTCGAGATCCCAGTGCGGTTTCCGCCCATCGCCTTTTGCACCGACAACGCCGCCATGGTGGCCGCAGCTGGCTACTATCGCTACCTGGAGGGCAAGCGCTCGCATCTGGACCTGGATGTCATCCCAGACCTCTCATTGGTCACCTGAGTCCATGGCAAAAGAGATCTTTGCGCGGGTGTATGCGGTGGTGGAGCAGATTCCATACGGACGCGTTGTCACCTATGGGCAGATCGCGCGGCATTTGGGCATGCCAAGCGGCGCGCGGACCGTTGGCTGGGCGTTGCGCGCCTGCCCCGAGGGGTTGCCCTGGCATCGTGTGGTCAACGCTCAGGGCGGCGTCAGCGCCCGTGGGCGCGACGCGGGCACGTCAGTGCAACGCGCCCTGCTGGAGGAGGAAGGTGTGCTCTTGGGCGCGCATGACCGCATCGACCTGGGCGTCTACGGATGGGATGGCATCTAGCGCGCCTCGCTGCGGTCGCGCCACAACAGGACAGGAATCTTGGCCGTGGAGATGCAGGACGAACTGCGTAAGCTGCCTAGCGTCGACAAGCTGCTCCAGTCGCCAGAGGCGCAGGGGTGGCTGCTCTTCTATGGCCGCGATCTGGTCGTTGAGGCGATCCGCGAGGCCCTGGGTGAGGCGCGCGAAGCCATCCTTCAGGGCGCCGAGCATGACCCAAAGGCGCTCACGCGGCGCATCCAGAGCGATCTGGCCGCGGCCGTAGGCGCCAGCCTGCGGGCGGCGATCAATGCTGCGGGCGTGGTCCTGCACACCAACCTCGGACGAGCCCCCTTGAGTCCTCAAGTTCTGGCCGCTATGCAGACTGTTGGCCAGAGCTACAGCAATCTGGAATTCGACCTCGACGCGGGCCGCCGTGGCTCGCGGTATGTGCATGCCGAGCGCCTGCTCTGCCGGCTCACCGGCGCCGAGGCGGCGCTGGTCGTGAATAACAATGCCGGGGCCGTCTTGCTGATGCTGTCGGCGCTGGCTGCGGGGTGCGAGGTGATCATTTCGCGTGGCCAACTCGTGGAGATCGGGGGGGGCTTTCGCATCCCTGACGTCATGGCCCAGAGCGGCGCCCATCTGGTGGAGGTGGGAACCACCAACCGCACCTATGTCCGTGACTATGCGGCTGCCATCGGGGAAAGGACAGCCGCCCTACTGCGCGTGCATTCAAGCAACTTTCGCGTGGTCGGCTTTGCTGCGCAGCCCGAGCTTGCGGCGCTGGTAGACCTGGCCCGAGAGCACAGTCTCCTGCTCCTGGATGATCTCGGCAGTGGGACGCTGATCGATACGACGACCTATGGTCTGGCACACGAACCCACCGTCCAGGAGAGCCTCTCTCAGGGCGCCGACCTGGTGACTTTCAGCGGCGACAAGCTGCTGGG
>JAFGLK010000373.1 GCA_016928125.1 Anaerolineae bacterium | reverse complement strand
GCCGCCCCCGGCGGCAAGACGGAGGCGTTCTGCGGCGAGGTGCTGGCCTGGGGCAAGCCGCTGTTCACGTTCGCAGAGAACGAGAACCTGGTGGCGCTGGGGGCAGAGGTAGGGCCGCGCGACTGGCTGGTAGCGGCACGTTGAGAAAAGTTGACTGAATCCAAAAGAGGTGACCCAATGGACTATCACGTAACCTTCGCGCCGGACCTGGACGTGCGCCCCGCCGACTTCGTCGCGGCGTGGAACGAAGCCCCCGAATGCCGCGACCTGGCCGAGGCCCAACTGGTCCATCTCACGCCCAAAGGCTTTCCCCTCGACCCCGAACTCGTCCAGCAGGGTCTGGTCCTGCTGAGCGGGGCCGCCGTCGCCGCCGGCACCCTGGCCCTCGACGCGCTCAAGGACGTCGTCAAGGCCAGGCTGACCGAGGTCCTGGAGCGGAAACTCTCCCGCAAACCATCCCTCCAGGTCGACTTCGTCCGCCAGCCCGGCGGGGCCTATCTCCTGGTCGTCACCGAGGAGGGCCAATGACCCACATCACCATTCGCGAGCGAGGCCCACAACCCGACGGCACCAACGCCTGCCTGATCTTCGACCACGGCGAGGAGTACCCCATCACGGTCGCCGACCCCTTCGCCGAGGGTGAGGAGGCGCTCCTGGAGTGGTACTTCGAGGAACACCTCCGCTTCCCCTTCACCCACCAGGTCCGCGCCCGGAAAGCCGCCGCGAGCGTCACCGCCTACGGCGAGGCGCTCTTCCAGCAGATCTTCGCCGACCCCGACGCCTATGCCCGCTACCGGGCCGCGATCCAAGCGGGTGTCGAGACGCTGGCCTTCGAGATCGCCGGTTCGCCCGACTTTCACGCCCACCACTGGGAGGCGCTCAAAGACCCGCGCCTGCCCCGGCCCCTGGCGCTCCAGGCGCCGATGGTGCGCCGTAATCTCAATCCTCAGACCGTCCGTGCCCAGGTGCGCGAGTCGCCGACGATCAACCTGCTGGTGGTCACCGCCCGGCCCGGTGGCGCGCAGGACGTGGGCTACCGCACCATCTCCCGTCCCCTGGTCGAGGGGCTGCGCCAGGCGGGCGTGCCCGTGCGCGTCGAGATCCTGCGCCCCGGCACCTACCGCGCCCTGGTCGACCACCTGAAGGCCCACGGCACGGGCTACTACCACGTCGTCCACTTCGACGTCCACGGCGCGCTGCTCTCCTACCGGCAGTTCGAAGCCGGGGTGCAGGCCAACCGCTTCCTCTTCCAAGCCCGCTACGGGCGCGACGACATCGCGCCGTACCCGGGCCTCAAGGCCTTCCTCGCCCTGGAGGGGGACAAGGAGGGCCAATCCGACCCGGTCGAAGCGCAGGAGTTGGCGGATCTGCTCATCGCCCACCAGGTGCCCATCGTCATCCTCAACGCCTGCCAGTCGGGCAAGCAGGTGCGGGCCAGGGCGGGCGACGGGGACGCAGAGACCCGCGAGACGAGCCTGGGCAGCCGGTTGATGAGCGCCGGCGTGCAGATGGTCCTGGCCATGGGCTACTCGGTCACCGTCACCGCGGCGAAGCTGCTGATGACCACACTCTACGAGCAGCTCTTCGCCGGGAAAGACCTCTCGGCGAGCATCTGCCGCGCCCGGTTGGAGCTCTATAACGACAAGGGACGGGGCGCTTACTTCGGCCAGACCATCGACCTGGAGGACTGGATCCTGCCCGTCGTCTACCAGAACCAGGAGCAGCGTCTCCAGACGCGCGCCTTCACCCCTGAAGAACACGCCGCTTATCACGAGCGCCAGGCCCGCCGCTACCGCCCGCCGCAGGTCACCTACGGCTTCGTCGGGCGCGACCTGGACGTCTTGCAGGTCGAGAAGCGGCTCCTGACGCGGCGCAACGTGCTCTTGATCCGGGGGATGGGCGGCGCAGGGAAGACGACGCTGCTCCATCACCTGGCGGCGTGGTGGCAGAGCACGGGCTTTGTCGACCGTATCTTCTATTTTGGCTACGACGAGCGCGCCTGGAGCCGCCAGCAGATCATGGCCGCCATCGCCCGCGAGCTGATGACCGATGCCGAATACGTCACGACGTTCCAGCCCTTGAGCCTTGAGGCCCAGCAGGCGATGTTGACCCAACGTCTCCGTGCCGAGCGCCATCTGGTGATCCTCGACAACCTGGAGTCGATCACCGGCACGCACCTGGCGATCAAGAACACGCTGACCGAAGAGGAGCAGGGGCGGCTGCACCGCTTTCTCTCCGAACTGACAGGCGGGCGCACGTTGGTGCTCTTGGGCTCGCGCGGCGGCGAGGCGTGGCTCGCGCCGGGCACGTTCGAGGACAACGCCTACGACCTGCCCGGCCTCGACCCCGAGGCCGCGTCGACCCTGGCCGATCTGATCCTGGAACGCCACAAGGCCACTCGATACCGGGAGGACGAGGCGTTCCAGTATCTGCTCAAGCTGCTCGATGGTTATCCTCTGCCGATGGAAGTGGTGCTGGCGAACCTGGCCCGGCAGACGCCGTCCGAGGTGTTGGCGGCGCTCCAGGCCGGGGACGAGGGGATCGATATGCGCAGCGAGAAGAAGACCGAGAGCATCCTGCGCTGCATCGACTACTCCCACTCCAACCTCTCGCCCGAGGCGCAGGGGCTGCTCACCTGCCTGGCGCCGTTTACGTCGGTGGTTTACTTGGGCGCGTTGGAAGGATACACGGCCCGGTTGCGGCAGCAGCCTGCACTGGCGAAGCTGCCCTTCGAGCGCTGGCAGGAGGTGCTGCAGGAGGCCGCCGATTGGGGGCTGTTGAGCCCGCACCCGCAGGTCCAGGGCTTTCTGCGCCTCCAGCCGATCCTGCCCTACTTCCTGCGCAGCCGTCTGGCGGCGCCGGAGCAGGCGCAGGTGAAACAGGCTGTCGAGACGGCCTTTCGCCTTCACTACGATGGCTTTGGCGGTGCCATAGCTGGGTTGCTCAAGTCCAAGAAGGCCCAGGAGAAGCAGCTTGGACAGGTTGTGGCGAGCTTGGAATATGAGAACCTGGTCACTGCGGTGAATCTGGCGCTGGAGGCGCAAGTTTCCTTTTTCCAACCATACAATGCCCTCAGCCAACACTTGAAAGGGACCAATGATTATCGGCGTCACCTGGAGTTGAGCCAGTTCATCGATGCTCAATCTGAACACTTTGCGCACGAACAATTGGTCGGCAGTATTGGCTTGGAAGTGTGTCGTTGTGTCGAGGACATCGCGCGTTGTCAACTCAACCTCAAGAACTTATCGGGGGCCGAAGCGGCCTACCAGCGCGAACTGAGTTTACTCGACACTCTAGAAGGTTCAGCAGCAGAGATGGGCCCGCGATGGAAAGCCACCATCTACCACCAGTTGGGGATTGTGGCGCAGGAACAGCGGCAGTGGGCGCAGGCCGAACAGTCCTACCAACAGGCCCTGGACATCAAAATCGCCTTCAACGACCGCTACTCCCAGGCCTCAACCTACCACCAGTTGGGGATTGTGGCGCAGGCACAGCGGCAGTGGGCGCAGGCCGAACAGTCCTACCAACAGGCCCTGGACATC
>JAFGLK010000372.1 GCA_016928125.1 Anaerolineae bacterium | reverse complement strand
CCCACATAGTGGCGCAGCGCCCGCGCCTGGTAGGGGTGCTGGGCGATGGCCGCCACGTCGATGTCGATTCCCAGGCCGGGCCGGTCGGGGATCTGCATCATCCCGTCGTCGAAAGAGACCAGCTCGCTGCTCACCTCCCGGCGAAAGGGCACGTCGCTGCTCATGGTCTCGAGCAGGAGGAAGTTGGGCAGCGTGGCCGCCACCTGAAGCGTGGCCGCGTTGGCCACCGGCCCGCTGGGGTTGTGCGGGCACACCGGGATGTACTGGCATTCGGCCATGGCGGCGATCTTTTTCAGCTCCAGCAGGCCGCCGGCGTGGCTCACGTCGGGCTGGATGTAGTCGGCACAGCCCATGCGCAGGAAATCCACGTAATCCCAACGGCTGTAGAGCCGCTCGCCGGCGGCGATGGGCACGCGCACGGCGCGACGCACCTCGGCCAGCTCGGTCATGCTGTCGGGCGGGATGGGCTCCTCCAGCCAAAAGATGTCGAAACGCTCCAGGGCGCGACCCAGGCGGATGGCCGTGGGCACGTTGAACCGCCCGTGGGCCTCGATCAGGATCTCGGCCCGCGTCCCGACCGCGTCCACTACCGCCTCGACGCAGGCCAGGGCGGCGTGCATCTCGGCCCGGTCCAGGTGCATGTAGGCGCTGCCAAAGGGGTCCCATTTGAGGCCCTTCCAACCCGCCTCGACCGCCGCCCGCGCCTTGGCCGCGAACTCGTCCGGAGTCTCGGCGGGCGCGAACCAGCCGTTGGCGTAGCAGGGCACCGCGTTGCGCACCTTGCCCCCCATGAGCTGGTAGACCGGCACGCCCAGGTCCTTGCCGACGATGTCCCACAAGGCCATCTCGACGCCCGCCAGGGCGCTCATCAGGATCGGGCCGCCGCGCCAGTAGGCGTCGCGATGGGCGTCGTGCCAGAAGGCCTCGATGGCGTGGGGATCGCGTCCCACCAGGTGGCGCTCCAGCTCGGCCACCGCCTGAGCCACGGTGAGCTCGCGGGTCTCCAGGGTGGCCTCGCCCACGCCGTGCAGGCCGCTGTCGGTGTTGACCTTGACGAATACCCAGTTGGTGCGGTAGGCGTGACAGATATGGGTCTCGATGGCCGTGACGCGCATACGATGCCTCCTGTGTGCGATGAAATCAGTTTGAGGCGACGGATCAGGCGTCGCTCCCTTCGGCCAGCGGATTGGGGCCCAACACGGCGCGCTCGATCAGGTGGGGGACGCTGTCGTCGCTGGGACCCAGATCCACGCCAAAGGCCGCCCAGACGATCCCGTTGTGCCGATTCCACATCGTCTTGCTGCCGCCCGCCCCCGAGCCCCAGGCCCAGGCGCGATCGGCGCCCGGGAAGTAGTCGCCGTCGGTGTTGACCCAGGTCAGATAGCCGTACGGGCACTCGTGGAAGCGGCCATAGCGATCCAGGCCGACGCGTCCGTCGTTGGGGCCGCGATAGTTCACGCGCATCCCGTAGGTCTGCTTGGTCTCCAGTTCCTCGACAAAGGCGCTCGGCACGAGCTGCTGGCCCTCCCAGACGCCGCGCGCCAGGACCAACAGCCCCAGGCGCCCCAGGTGCTCCAGGCTGAGCACAAAGCGCACCCCGTCGTACATCTGGCTGATGGGGTCATAGACGATGGCCGTGTCCCAGCCCTCCAGGCCGATGGCGTCAAAGTAAGCGGCGCGGGCCACCTGGGCGTAATCGTCCCAGAAGTCGTGCCGGCCATAGATCTTGGCCAGCGCGTGGCAGAGCTGCACCAGGTTCAGGTCCGAGTAGGTCCACATCTCGCCCGGGGCGTAGGCGGGATAGTCGCCATAGGGGTAGTCCAATCCCGCGGACTGGGTGAGCACATGCCGCCAGGTGGCCTGGGCGTGCAGGCCCGTCAGCTCGGTCTGCCAGGCGCTGATGGGTTCGTCCAGCGTCGCCAGGCGCCCCTGCTGCAAGGCCGCCCCGACGATCAGGGCGTGCCAGGTCTTGCGCAACGAATAGACGTCGATGGTTTGGTGGAAATCGCCGGCCACGTGCACCAGGTAGCCGTGCCGCCAGAGCGCCCAGCGCTGGGCCCAGCCCTCCAGGGGATGGGCCGCCATGAAGGCGGTCAGGCGCTCGATCAAGGTGGGGTCAAGCCCTACCGCGGTGGGGTCGCGCTGCGCCTGGTTGGCGATGCCCGCCCCCGGCGGGGGATAGTAGTAATGGACCATCCTGCCTCCCATCTTGGACGCAACAGGTCTTCCGAAGCGGACGGGTTTGAAGATGCCTCTCGGGACAGTCTACCACTGTGCGCCGCACTTGGCCAGCACGGACCGAAGCTGTCGCGCCAGCGAATCCTGCAGTTGCACCGTCAGGCCCCCGTCCACCAGCAGCGCGTGGCAGAGCTGCCGCGGTACCGCAGGGTGCAGAAGCTGAACACATCCTCGGCCACCAGGATCATGGTGTTGGCTGGACGACCTCGTGCTCGACCACCTGTCCGCCGCGGATGCGATAGCGAAACTCGGATGGCGTTGGCCGCCTGCGCCAGGATGTAGATCACCGCCACGGTGAACGAATAGCCGTGCGCCTTCACATAGGGCCGGAAGGCGGTGACATCCACGTTGGCGCAAAGGCCAAAGTGGGGATACTCCAGGGCGCTGAACAAGCGGAAATGGTCGCGCCGCGCCCAGGTCTTCAAGTCGATAGACCGCATGATGTACCTCCGGTCAGCTGTCGTCGGGTTCCTTGGGATGCGTCGGACCCTCCTTTCTTGCGCGGGCTCGCGCCTGCTCAGCGGGAATCCCGGCGCTTGTCTACGCGTTATCCTCCCACCTGCCCGTGAGCTCCCACGATTCGGCAGATCTGGTACCCACAGCGTGCAGCATCTGGATATTCACCATCCGCTGAGGCTTCCCGCTTTCCGGATCGGTGCGATGGATCGTCCAGCGGGCGGCCAGCTTGTCGCCTTCGGCCATCAGGTCCTCGATCGTGATCCGAAAGTCGGGGTGCGCCTGGAACACGGGCCGGATGAAGCGCTTCACGACGTCGGGACCCTGCGTCGGGTCGCTGACGGCGGGGTGGTGCCAGAAGAAGTCCTCGGCGAGGACCTCGTCGCAGGTGCGATCGATAAGGGCCAGGTCCTTCGAGTTGATCGCCTCTATCCACCGCCGATAGTTCGCACGCAACTGCTCTTCGCTCGCCATTTGCTCATCTCCTTGTCTCAACTGGGTGAGCGGCCCAAGGTGCCGGGCACCTTCCGCGGTGCCCGGCACCTGGCAGCCGCTCCCACTCACCTACTCATTCAGCGTGCCCTCGAAAAAGGCGTGCACCACGCCGGGGAACATGGCCCCCACCCGCTCCGAGGACCAGGGCGGGCCGTGCCCCTCGCCGGGCACCACCCAGAGAACGGCATTGGGTATAGCCCGATATGCCTCGACGGCGAGCTCGACGGGGTTGAACCCGTCTCGATCGCCGAAGATTATGAGCGTCCTTGCGGTGATGCTCGCCAACGGCTTGGGCGGTACCTCGTACTCCTCGTAGGTCTCCGCTTGCCTTCGACAGGCTGCAAGCAGGGTCTGAATCTGTGGCACTCCGCCTGGATGTGTGGCCAGGAGCCGCTCCTGAACGTCCGAGCCGCTATTCTCCCAGCGCCAGCTCGACAGCACGCCGATTTG
>JAFGLK010000371.1 GCA_016928125.1 Anaerolineae bacterium | reverse complement strand
CTCCCGCGGGATCGATGTGGCGGTGAGCGCTCCGACCACGGCCAACATCGTCTTGCTCGCCCTGGGAGTGCTTGCGCTCCAGTCGTTGGGCTGGTATCTCAACTACATACGCCAGATGCACACCGCCAGGGCTATTGGCGATGTGGTGCTCCAGTTGCGTGAAGATGTGCTCCAGGCCGTCGTTGGGCACGATCTCTCATTTTATGACGAGCAACCCTCCGGCAAGATCGTCAGTCGTGTCACGTCGGACACGCGCGACTTTGCCGCGACGATAGATCTCACCGTCAATCTGCTTAGCCAGGTACTCACGGTCGCCATCATCGCCATCGTGGCTCTGCGCATCAACGTTCGTCTCACCTTGATCATGCTGGCGATGACGCCTGCGGTGTTCGCCATCGCCTTGAGCTTTCGCCGCATGGCGCGCCAAGTCACCCGCAATGCCCGTCGCGTGCTCGCCCAGGTGAATGCCAATGTGCAGGAATCGGTGGCCGGCATCGCAGTCGCCAAGAGCTTTCGCCAAGAGAGCACCATGTACGCCGAGTTCGCCGACCTCAACCGCCAGGCATATCGCATCTCGCTGCTGCGCGGCCTGACGATGCGCGCCATCTTTCCCATCTTGGGGGCTACCTACGGCGTCGCCGTGTCGGTGGTGCTCTATGTGGCTGGCAGCAGCGCTCTGGCAAGAGTGCAGGCCCAGGCAGCGGGCCTCACTGGCATCGGTATCTCGATCGGTGAGTGGTACTTGTTCATGCAAGCGATGGGGTTTTTCTGGTTTCCCATGACCAGCATCGCCTCTTTCTGGAGCCAATTCCAAGATGGGCTCTCGGCAGCCGAGCGGGTCTTTTCGCTGATTGATGCCGAGCCCAGGGTGATCCAGCGCGATGAGCGCCCAACGCCTCGCTTGAAGGGCCAGATCGAATTCCGCGGGGTGTGCTTGACCTACACCGGAGACGAGGTAGTGCTGCCCAGGCTCAATCTGACGATCCCGGCGGGCGAGACCGTCGCCATCGTAGGACACACAGGCGCGGGAAAAACAAGCGTTGGGCGCATCTTGGGACGCCTGTACGAGTTCCAGAGGGGCGAGATCCTGGTGGATGGTCAGGACATCCGCACATGGGAGCTCGGCTCCTATCGCCCGCAACTCGGCTTTGTACCCCAGGTGCCTTTCCTTTTCTCCGGCACAGTAGCCGACAATATCCGCTATGGGCGCCCCCAGGCCACGTTGGAGGAGGTTGAGCGGGTGGCCGCCCAGGTGGGCGGTGGGGACTGGATAGATGATCTACCTCAGGGCCTCCAGACCGATGTAGGCGAGCGCGGCGCGCGGCTCTCGATGGGCCAGCGCCAACTGGTTGCGCTGTCGAGGGTCTTGCTCAAGAATCCAGCGATCTTTGTATTGGATGAGGCGACGGCCAGCGTCGATCCCTTCACGGAGGCTCAGATCCAGGAGGGCCTCAAGCTGCTCATGAAAGACCGCACTTCGATCGTGATTGCGCATCGCCTTTCGACGGTGCGTCATGCAGATCGTATCATCGTCATGGCCGAGGGCAAGATTGTGGAGCAGGGCGACCACGACTCGCTGCTGGCGCGGGGCGGCCGCTATGCGGATCTCTACAATACCTATTTTCGCCACCAGTCCCTGGACTATATCGAACGCTCCAGAGAGCTGGCCGAAGTGGGGTCTGGTCGATCAGCCGCCGATGATGCGTAGGCGTTGAGGAAGAATCTCGGCCTCAACTCGGTGGGCTGCATCGCACGGGATCTCACCGTCAACATGCACATGCAAGAGGTCCTCGGACGCGATGCATACCTTGCGCGCCTTGCGTTCTTTGACCCGGGGGTCGCTGAGATGGGTGCCAGCCATGAAGCGCGGCAGAATCCCGAACATGCCGAGCTTGGACATGTTCTCGACGATGATCACGTCCAGCAGGCCATCATCACAACGGGCATTGGGCGCCACCAGAAAGGTATGCCCCTCGCGGGGGCCATTCGAGATGATCAGCATCATGGCGTCCTGTTCGATCGTTTCGTCGTCGATGTCGATCCGGGCATGGATCGGCTGCAGGGTCACCAGGATCGTCTTGATCACCACCGGGAGATACAGCGCCAAGCCGCGTACGTGCTTGTAGCGCCGCGTCTCCTTGCT
Organism: Anaerolineae bacterium; assembly: GCA_016928125.1. The sequence goes on along the minus strand of JAFGLK010000371.1, from coordinate 16,818 downwards.
TACCAAACCATCAAAGCCGATGCCCACCGTATTGTCAAAGAAGAGGCTCTTCTCGCCGTCGATCGTGAGGTATCCCACATCCACGTAGCGTGTCTGCGAGCGAGCGATGAGCCGACAAGCGGCCTCAACATCGCTCGGCACGCCGTTCATCGCAGCAAAGTCGTTGCCCGAGCCCGCGGGGATGCACGCCAGGGTGCCCGCCGGCAACCCATTGGCCTGCGCCATCAGCCCATTGACGATCTCATTCGAGGTGCCATCGCCGCCCACACCTGCGATGATCTCGAACCCCTGTCGGTGGGCCTCTTGTGCCAGTTCGATGGCGTGTCCCGGGGCCTGGGTGTAGACCAGATCGTAGCTGAGATGTAGCTCTTTGAGGCAGGCGTGAATCTTGGGCACGATATGCCGCCCATATCCGCGACCTGCCTGGGGATTCACAATGACTTTGATATTGGGCATCAGCCTATCCCTCGCCCTTGCATGCGCCTGGTCTGGATGCAAAGCGCTGTACCACGCTGCGGTACGTTGACCCAACCACCGGTCAATATGCACAACACCGTCTGAGGCACGAAGATGTGCTCAGGCGGCCAGAGTGTGGTCCAGATGCTTCCGGCAAGACAAAAGACGCAGCTCATCGCTGCGTCCTCTGTGCACTCTCCGACAGCAGGGATCAGGCCAGCCTGCGAATCACACAGATGACCTTGCCCTGAATCTCCAAATTCTCCGCCAACACCTCGATCGGGTCCATGGCAGGATTGGCCGGCTGCAGCCGCACCCTGTTACTGCCAGGTTGCTGGTAGATGCGCTTCAAGGTGGTCGCCTTTTCGTCCTTGAGCCAGGCCGCCACCGTGTCACCGTTTCGGGCTGTTGTCTGGTGGCGCATGATGACGATGTCGCCATCATTGATCAGATCGCCAATCATCGATTCGCCATGAACCTCCAGGGCGTACACCTGGTCCACATCGCCGACCATATCCGCGGTGACGGTGATCGACTCGGCGGCCTCTGGCGAGAGATCCTCGGGCACGGGGATCGGCTCGCCGGCGGCGATGGCGCCCAACACCGGAATATCCAATAGGCCGGCCTCGGCGGAACGACCTCGATCCAGAAGGTCCTGATCGTACCAGTCTCCGCTCAGGGTGATCCCCCGCGAGATATCGCGATTGCGCCGGATATAGCCCATCTGTTCGAGCTTGTCCAGGTTGTAGGTCACCACCGACGTCGATGAGATGCCCGCCGCCTCGCCGATCTCCCGAATCGTGGGAGGATAGTCATAGTGCAGCAGATACGCTTGGATCATTTCGAGCATCTTTTGCTGGCGGTCCGAGAGATCTGAGCTGTAGGGCATGATGCGGAGATCCCCTTTCCCGTTTGATCTTGCTGAACCCATTATAACTGAACATATGTTCTATGTCAAGCTCTGTTCAGCGGCTCAGCGGCCTGCGCGCCTGATCAAACACGTGATATGCCCGGCTGTGGCTCATGATCGCATCGAGGAAGGAAGCAGTGTTGATAAAGGCCACCCCCACCTGCGTGGTGTACCCGACGATGCGCGTAAAGTCTCCAGGCGTGAGGCCGATCCGCTCTCGCAGAGCCAAGGCGAGAAAGATCACGGTGAACTGACAACCCACCAGCGCGCCTTCTCGCACCAAGAGCGAGACCTGGTGCTTGGTGACCAGTGAGACGAGAATACTGGACCGCTCTCGAATGACCCTGACAAAGCGATCGCGCACTTGCTCATTGCTGCCATCCACGATCACGCGCACGCCCACGCCTGAGCTCTCGCTGATCACCGAGTACTGTGCGTCGCGCAACACACGCAGGGTCTTGTTGAAGACGATCGTCAGCAGCCCCGGCACGATCAAGCTCGCCAGGTAGGCCACGCCGATCAGGCGGTTGTAGGCCAGAAGGCTGCTTGACACCACGACGATCTTGATGATTACAGGCGTAAAGCTGCCCAGCACATGATAGGCGGCGTTGGTGATGCCGCTGACGGCGTTGATAATGCGCGTATGGGCGGCGCTGGCCTCCTCGGCGTCGATCCCCTCGCAGCGCTCGGCTTCGCCCAGGATGAGCTCTACGCGCTGGTCGAACTCGGTCTGGTAGAACATCCTGTGGCGCAACACAACATTGGTGCGCACGATGATGTGGTTCAGCAGGGTGGCACCCAGGAACAGCCAGACGGTGTGACCGAGTTCGCCGGTCTGTAGGCGGTCCACGAACTGCCCCAGCAGGTTCACGGGCCACAGAGCTGCCAGCTCCTGAAAGACCGTGACGCCCAAGATGGCTAGGCCGTACCCGCGGTATTGCCAGATGAGGCGAAAGACGGCGCGCCAGAACTGCCAGTTACGGCTGAGCCGGATGGTTTGTCTTTGCCTTGCAAACACCCGCCCGAGCCGCATGGATCGAGCCTGATTCGGGAGCACAATCGCACCTCCAAGAGCGCCTTGTCACGGATAGGGGCGCTGGACGCTCCAGATTCTGTTTCCCCGCAGCTCCTTGCTGGTAGGAAGGCCAGGACATTCGGGAGACCCGGATGCGCCCCTGCATCCAGTCCAAGGGACTGCTCGCGCATCGCTCAGCAGGACTTGGCAGATCCCCTTGGGCTGAATCCTCAAAGCTGGCGCCTATTGTGCCACACCACGCCCGCGGTTGCGAATCTGAACGCCCCAGTGGGCACGAGCGCGCACGCTGGCCCGGCATTCAGGCTCCTCAGGAGGACACGCCAGTGCTTCCCGGCGACGTCAGCACTGGCGGCTGGATCCAGGACGAAGGGTGAGAGAAGGAGAATACGCACCGGCCGAGGTTCGGAGGCGACGGTCAACCAGCGCCCAAGGCCGCTTTGGCCCAGGCAATGGCCTCGCGTACCTGCGCCAGCGTGCCCAGGCCGAACATCGTGGCCGCTACTCCGACCTCATGCAGGACATAGTCGAATGCGGCCTGTCCGAGGAAGCGTCCACCGGCCATCGGTTTGATGGCGATGATCGGCTTGGTGGCTTGGCGGAGCGCATCCAGCGCCATGTCCCGGGTCGGGTACATCGCGGCGCCCAGTTGATTGACCGGCGTGATATAGCCGTCGACCGCGATCCCCTCTTGCTCCAGCAGCGGGATCGTCACGCCGGCGTGATGCACGCTGGTGACCACCGTATCAAAGCGGGTGCGCAGAAATGCCAGATATTCGCGAATCAGATCCAGGCGCCCGGTCATGGCCAGGAGATCGATCTCGGCTCCCGGATCGGCGATCAGGATGTCGCAGCCTGCAAAGAAGCCCAGATACTGCTCCAGCATCGCATAGTCAATGGTAAACTCCGCGGCCTCGTCGGGTGTGTACGGCGGGACCGTCTCCGGCGTGTGCAGCCCCTCCAGCGAGCCGCCCAGAAGGTAGCCCATGATCCCGTCCTGGGTGATGTGGGTGGTAAATGCCTCGCCCGCCAGTCGCTCATTGTGAGCATAAAAGCTGCTGTGGGCCCGATCCGAGTAGGCCACCATCTCGCCTCTGAAGCGTATCGGGATCAAGATGTAAGCGATGCGCCCGATCTGGACGTCGAGTTCCTGCTCCGTCTCCCAGACGGCCTGCAGGTGCAGCCGATTGAGCACGGGGAGCATGTGGTCCACCTGCACGGTGGTGAGACCTTGCTGAACCGCATAACACAGCACCTCGGCCACCTTGTGCGCCCGATCAAAGGCGCGATAGTTCTCGGCATCGCGTTGTGCGTCCACATACGAGCAACCATCATAGGGATGAATGCCCATGATCAAGCGCGGCACCTGCACGCTGCCGATCGAGGCGGTGGGCACGCTGCTGGCTTCCAGATAGCTTTTCATGTGAACTCCTTATGCGACCGGGCGCCTGATGTCCGTTCGAAACGATTCATGGCGCAGCCTGGTCAAGGCGCAATGCACACCTCTTCTACTCTGAGCCTGCCTGTTTGAGCCCCTCGAGCATGCCAAGCCTATCCGCTCATCGAATCAGCCCTGCAGCGCGGGCTTGTGCAGCTTGTCGAACAGGTGGGCGATCGCCAGCAAAGGATGGGTCAGCAACATGCGCGGGCCTGCAAAGCGCATGACCTCGCGAATGCGGGCGCGCATGTCGGGCTTGTAACAGTGGACTGGACAGTCAGCGCAGGTCGGCTTGTCTTCGCCAAAGGGACAGCGGTCGAGACGCAGCATGGCGTACGCGCGCAGCGCCGCGCATTCGGGACATAATCCCTCGGTCTGGCCGTGATGACGGCGGCAATAGAGTCGGATCATCGCGCCGACGGTATCGCGCTCTCTGGCGATGCGACGCGATGTCTCCTGGGATGCTCCCATGAAGGCCACTCCTTTGGCAGGCCAAGGGCTAGAGGTTCAGGGTCTCGCCTGGCCCGGTCCGTTCGCTGGAGCCATTATACTATCATAGAAGGTCTGCTGAAACCTCAGAGGGTTGGGCTTCGAGCGCCTGCGGCAGGCTTCCCAGCGCTGCTGGAATAGGTTATCATGAGCACGGGAATCAACTCGAGTTGGGCATCACTGCTGCAGCAACCTGGCTTCATCCTGCTCCCACCCACCTGATCTGGCCTCATCATCCCCACCTCGAGTGGCGGCACGCCTCACCGGGTTCCGTTCATCTCCTGGCCCGGCGTACGGTTCTCCCTGCCGATGAACGGAAGGGGTCTTGGAAGGGGGGAGCTATGAATAGCTACACGCACGAGGTTGCAGGCGAGTCGGGCGCTGGGCACATCATCTGTCCGAAATGCCAGGCCCGCAATCCGCCAACCGCCACAGTCTGTGCGCAGTGCGGCGGCGATCTACTTCCGGGACGCACCATAGGGCAGCGCATCGTCCGTTTCCTGCTTGGGTGCGCGGTCGCGGCTATCTGTGCTGTCCTCGGGGGAGTAGCCGCCCGCCAACCTGGGCTGGCCCTGGTGACCTGGGTCTTTTTCATCCAGGCCCTGGTGTCTTTTTTCGGCAGCCTTGCCTGGGCGCTCACGCGCACGCCCGCATACGAACGCTACACCAAACGGGCTCAGCGACATCTGACCGAGGAGCCACACCAGGCCCTCTCCGATCTCGCCACGGCCCTTGGCCTGGTGCCTGAGAAGCTCACCAAGGTTCGGGCCGCGATCTCGCAGCAGATCGCGACGCTCTCGGCCCAACTGGGAGTCGAGCCGCCCCCGGCTCTCGTCCTTGCCTCTCTGCCCTCGACCTCAGGCAAGCCTGGTGTGGCGCCCGAGTCGGGAGCGCGAAAGGGCTGTTTCTGGGTTGCCCTCTGCGGGGCGGCCTTCTTCGTTCTGCTCTTCCTCATCACCATGTGGACCACGGTGAGCGACCACGCGCGCGGCGTCACGACCGCCAAGCTGGCCGGGGGGCTCTACGTGGCCATCCTTTCTTGGCTCGCGCTCCTTCTGCTGGGGCTGATCGTGATCCTTCTGGCGCAGCGCAAAGGGCTCGTGGCGCTCCTGTGGGGCGCCTCTCTGATCGGAGCGCTGGCCATTGGCGCGGTGGTGGTCACACCGCGCATTGATCCCCAGGAACTCAAGAGCACGCTCCTGGGGACGCGAGTGCCCACGCCGCGGCCAACCCCGCGTGCTGCCGTCTCGGCCTTCACGCGGACGCCCATACAGCCTCTAGCCCCACCGACCCCCACAGCCCCGCCGGTCTATGTCGCCTTTCAGGAGGAGATCTTTTCTTTCGAGTACCCCTCCGACTGGCGCCGGATCGGTCAGGAGGAGACGGAGACTCTGCTCAAGACGGCTCTCAAAGGCGCTCAGCCCGAACAACTCGCCTATGTGGGAGGCGTCTACACTGGAGGCGTCGAGAACGCCAAGGACTGCGCCATGGTCGTGCTGCTGATCGTCAAGAATGCCGCCTTTCCGGGGGGGCTGACCGACGAGCAGTACCAACAGGCTGAGCAGGCCGCCCGCCGCCAGATGGGCACGCGCCTCGTCTCCTATCGGCAGATGAACATCGGCTCCATTCCGGCTGTCGAGTCGGTGCACGTGGGCGCCAGCCGTCTCAGCCAGCTACGCGACGTGACCATCTTTCCAGCGGAGCCTGGGGTCGTCTATATGGTGAGCTGCTCTTCACACAAGGATTGCTACGACGACTATGCGGCGGTCTTTGAGCGCGTGGTCAGCAGCCTGTCGATCGCTGGGAGCGCCTCGCCCGGGCCCGCAGAAGCCGTGGCGCCGACAGCCACGCCAGAGACGTATGTGGTGCAGGCTGGCGACACCTTGGGGCGCATTGCTGCCCAGTATGGCGTCACCGTAGAGGCCATGAGCGAGGCCAATGGCATAGAGGATCCGAACAAGATCGAGGTGGGCCAAGTGCTGACCATCCCGGCGCCCGGGCCATAGATCTGCGCGGGCGAACCGCGTTCATGAGACAGAAGTCAAGGTCCCGGGCACGACGTCATCGGTCGGTGTCGTGCCCGAGACCAAAGCCGCCAGGCGTTATGCTCCCCTCGAGTATGCGCGTCGCTACTTGGCCTTGAGTTGCGCGAGGGCCTGTTCATCCCAGTCGATGCCCAGGCCGGGCGCATCCGACATGTAGATATACCCGTCTTGACGGAAATCGACCGGCCCCATCAGCAGGTTGCGGTGTGAGGTCGGGTAGCTCTCTGTGATCAGGCCATTCTCCACCGCGGCCACGCAGCACGAGCCGACGTTTGGGTTGCCGTGGGGCGCCATCTTGAGATGCTTGGCGCTGGCCAGGGCGGCGATCTTGAGCCACTCGCTGATGCCCCCGCAGATATTCGGGTCCGCCTGGACCACCTCCACTGCTCCGGCATCGATCAGATCGCGAAATCCCCAGCGCGTGAACTCGTTCTCGCCCGTGGCCACGGGCATTCGCAGGGCCGCCGCCACCTTGGCGCCGCCGGAGAAATCATCGGCGTGCACCGGCTCCTCGAACCAGTAGGGCTCATACTGCTCCACCATGTGGCCGAAGCGGATGGCGGTGTTGGCATCCCAGGCATTGTTGGCATCGACCATCAGCTCGACATCGGGGCCGATCGCCTCGCGCGCCGCGCGTACGCGCTCCTGGTCCTCCTTGAGGCTGACACCGGGCCAGCCGACCTTCATCTTGACTGCGCGAAAGCCGTCGCGCACATAGCCCCCCAACTCGGCCGCCAGCTCGGCCAGCCCCTTACCCTCGGCATAGTAGCCGCCTGCGGCATAGGCCCACACCCGCGATTGCACACCCCCGATGAGCTTCCACACGGGCTGGCCCAGCGCCTTGCCGGTCAGGTCCCAGAGCGCGATATCCACCGCACTCATGGCATGGATATAGTCGCCTTTGGCCACCGGTTTGCGCGTGCCACCCATGTACATGCGATCCCACAGGTAGCCGATCCGCAGCGGATCCTGGTTCAGCAGCTTGGCCTTGAGCGGCCCGAGCAGGGTCGCCTGCATACTGCCGGAGGCCGAGCAGGGCGCCAGGCCGGTGAGCCCTTCGTCGGTGCGAATCTCGATGCGCGCCTGCGTCCTGCGCGTGGTCTTGATGATCGAGTTCCAGAAAGGTTGCTCCAGCGGCCCCAGGTCCACAACAGAAAGGGTAATGTCCGTGATCTTCATGTTTCCTCCTGAATCCCAAGAGTGGAATGTACTCGTGTGCCCTCGCGCTCCGAGTGAGATTGCGATTCTAGCCTGGCACCACGGCCGAGATAGAATCGCCCACGATCTGGACGATCCGGTCGAGGATCTCGTCGCTGGTGCTGAGCGGCGGAGCCAGGCAGATCACGTCGCCCCGCGTGCGGGTAAAGAGGCCGCGCTCGAACATGGCTCGCTGCACCCGCGGGCCCACCCGCTCGGCGGAGTCAAAAGGTCGCCTGGCCTCGCGGTCGGCGACCAGCTCCACGGCGGCCATCATGCCCAGGCCGCGCACCTCACCGACCGCAGCCAGACTGTACAGCGTCGACAGCTGCTCTATCAGATAGCGTCCCGCCTCGGCCGCCCGCCCCACCAGCCCCTCGCGCTCGATGATCTCGATATTCTTGAGCCCTACGGCACAACAGGTGGGATGTCCGGAGTAGGTATAGGCATGCATCCAGCGCCGCTCGGCCGGCACGCTGGCCATCACGTCGGCGATCTCGTCCGAGATGAGGATCCCCCCCAGGGGCAGATAGCCGCTGGTCACGCCCTTGGCGAAGGCCATGATGTCGGGCGCCACGCCCCAGTGGGTCAGCGCGAACCACTCGCCTGTGCGCCCAAAGCCGGTGATCACTTCGTCGGCGATGAATAGCACCTCGTACTTGGAGCAGATCTCGCGCACTCGCGGAAAATAGTCTTCCGGCGGCACGATCACGCCGCCAGCGCCCTGCACGGGCTCGGCGATAAACGCCGCCACCGTGTCAGGGCCCTCGCGCTGGATCGCCTCCTCCAGCAGGCGGGCCGCCGCCTGTCCGATCGTCTCTCCCGGCGCGGCCTTGTCGAAAAAGTAGGGATAGGGCGACTCGATGTGCAGGAAGCCCGGCACCCGCGGCTCGAACATGGGCCAGTAGGCCGGCATGCCGGTGGCGCTCATGGCCGCCAGGGTCACGCCGTGGTAAGCGTACGTACGCGAAATCACCTTGACCTTGTCGGGCTTGCCCTGAGCCTTCCAGTAAAAGCGCGCCGTCTTGAAGGCCGACTCATTCGCCTCAGCGCCTCCGCTGGCAAAGTAGACCGCATTGAGGCTCCGGTAGGAGAGCTCCGCCAGACGCTCAGCTAAGCGGATGGCCGGGATATTGCTCGAGCCGATGTAGGAGGAGCAATAGCCCAGCGTACGCATCTGCTCAGCCGCGGCCTCGGCCAGCTCTCGGCGGCCATGGCCCACATTGACGTTCCACAGGCCGCCCAGGCCGTCGATGAACTCTCGGCCCTGGGCATCGCGCATGATGGCGCCCTGGCCTTGAACCCAGATGGGCGCGTCCGCATGCTGAGAGGGATGATGAAGCGGATGGAGCAGGTGCTCGCGGTCCGTGCGCTCAAGCTCCACAAGGTCGATCGTATCGTGGGTCATGATCGAATCTCCTTTCACGGCTCGCAGGCTGTACCTCGGTTTGCCTCACGCATCAGGCGGACTCTGCGCGGTCGGGCGTTTGCCCCGCCTGGCGACGTGCGTCGATGCTGGTCAACAACTGCCTGAAACTGATCCCATACTGGCTGGCGATCTGGCGCGCATAGCTGAGGCCCCTGGGTGGGCCCGGCTCGATGCGGAACGTAGGCCGGGCCTCACGCGTCAGCCCATTGGGGCAGCTTGCCGATTCATCCGGGGGCCCTGCGTCGTCAGCCAGCGCCACCAGGCTCGCGATGCGGCTCTGGCCCGGCGTCTGCCGATTGAGCATCTCTGTACAGGCGGCCAGCTCGTGCAGATGCGTGGCATAGATGGCGCGCCCGCCCAGATAGCGCAGCGCGCGCACCACGTCCTGGGCCAGGTAGAGACACTCCCCCGGACTGGTGCTCGACAACGACTCGTTGAGCAGGATCAGGCTATCAGGCGTCGCCCGGTGAAAGATGCTGGCCAACCGGCGCGCTTCATCGCCCAGGCGCCCCGCGTCCAGGCTGAACGCCTCAGCCATGGGGAAATGGGTCAGGATCGCATCCACCGGGCTCAGGCGCGCGCGCCTGCCCGGCACAAGCAGGCCTGCTTGGTGGAGCACATGGGCCAGGCCGACCGCTTGGGTGAAGGTGGTCTTGCCTCCTCGGTTCGGTCCCGTGAGGACAAAGATTCGCCCCGCCTCGCCGAAGCGCACATCATTGAGCACCATCTGCCCCGGCTCGGCAGCGGCCCCCCGTTCGCCCATCCGCAGCGCCAGGCTTACGTTGTACAGACCCTCGATCTCGCACACGCGCTCCGACGGAGCAGCCCATTCTGCTCGGCATAGGGGCAGGCCCTGGTCGCGCAACCGCTGCGCAAAGCGGATGGCGCCCACGTAGAAAGCAAGTTCCTGCTCGAGCCCCAACAGGAACTGGCTGCTAACCCGCGCATAGCCCGCCAAGAAGTCGGCGATCGGTCGCACCGCGTCGCGAATCACCCGATCCAGATCGCGAAAGAGGGGCTGCATGAAGGGGTGCTCCCGCACATCCGGGAGACTGGCGGTGTCGATGCTATGCAGAGGGCCAAGCCCCTGCATCGGCCTGCGTCGGCCAAAGAGCCGATCCAGGAAAACGCTCCCGCTGAACGTCTCGTGGCTCACATCGAGCAGGGCGGCCTCTATGGGGCGCAGGAGATGATCCAGGTTGATGCCGATGGTCACGCTGCGCAGGCCGCTCAGCGAGGTTTGCATCTCGGGCAACCGCCGCATGAGGGCTCGGAATGCATCATCGGAGGTGATGCTTCGCAGGGCGCCCAGCAACGCGAGCAACCCCCGTGAGCGCAGGCTCGACTCGACACGGCTCAGGGCGCGCTCCAGGGCCTCGACGCACTTCCCATACAGGGCCAGCTCGCCCAGCCGCCAGATTGTCTGATGGAGAGGCGTCTCGGCGCGACCATGCGCCCCGCCGAGGTAGCCTATCTCAACCAGTTTGGGCAGCAGCTCTGAGAATGCCTCGGCTAACTCGGGAAGCGTCGACAAGTCGGCCAGGATCTCCTGCCGGTAGCGGATCGTCTCCTCATCGCAGCAGAGCGCGAGCAGTGTGCGCCGCACGGCATCTCGATAGCGCGCGTGCATGCTCAAGGCATCCACCAGACGCTCCAGTTCGAGATCGGCGATCGCGTGCGAATCGCAGGCGTCGTGGGGAGCGATCTCACCCCTGTCGGTTGGCCTCATCAGGCTAACACTCGATTGCGAGGGCGCTCTGTACATCGGCGTATCCCCTTGCGGGCGCTCCGCTGAGCCATCGCATTGCGTATGGGCTGCAGTCTACTCGACGGGGGAGGACAAGACAACCGCAAACCGATTGACAACTCGGGCCTTTGGCTACACACTGATACGTATCCTGCGCACGCTCCCCAGGGCAGTGCAGGGGAAAGTCGGCGAGGCTACGAGTTGGGCGGCGAGCCGCCCCAAACGGAGGGTCGCAGGCATGATCTGGGGAACGCTGGTAGAGAAGATGGTCAGTACGACGATGATCTGCTTGCTCGTGGTTGCGTGTGGTGCTCCCGCATCTTCATCGCTGAAGCCGATGGCTATGACAGCTTCCCCCACGGGCGCCGCTGCTTCGGAGCTGGACCCCGGTCCCGGCGTGCGGATTCAGGAGGATGATGGAACGAGCGCCAGACGATCGCGGCAGTTCCGGCTTGCGCGTCTCCTGAGTGTGGTCTTCCGACACGCTATCTAGAATGCTCCTATCGAGCTTCTTCTGGAGGGTATGACCCTTTGCATCGCTTGACGAGAGGCAGATCAAGAGCCTCTCGCCGCACGTCTGTTCATGCGAGATTCTCTTACAGAGGAGGTCCTATGCAAGTCACCAAGGTCGAGACCCTTTCGTGTGAGGGTGGCTGGCGCATCCACAACTTTGTCAAGATCACCACCGACACGGGGCTGGTGGGCTGGTCCGAATGCACCATGATGCACAGCGCGCCCATGCTCGTCGCCGCCATCAAGCACCTCGGGTCGTACGTGATCGGGCAGGATCCCATGAACACCGAAGCCATCCAGCTCATGCTCTACGGCATCACCCAGCGGCAGATTGGCGGCCTGGCTCACCAGGCGATTTCGGGCCTCGACGCTGCCCTGCTGGACATCAAAGGCAAGGCGCTGGGCGTGCCGGTGTACCAGCTCTTTGGCGGGCCTGTACGAGACAAGATTCGCGTCTACTTTACCCATTGCGGCCGCCTTGAGCCGCAGAACCCCGACCTGCCCCCGACTCGCTCCATCGCTGACATTCCGGCGGCGGTGGAAAAGGTGCGAGAGCGCGGCTTTACGGCCATCAAGACCAATCTGGGGCCAAATGCCACCAGAACGCTCGCTCATGACGAGCCGGGCGACCTCAGCAACGAGACGCTGGACCATATCGTGGACTGGATCGGCGCCTGGCGCGATGCGCTGGGGCCGAACGTAGGCATCGCTTTGGATGTGGCCTTTCGCTTCAAGATGGGGGCCATCCTCAAGCTGGCCAAGGCCCTCGAGCCATTCCGCATGATGTGGCTCGAGTCCGAATCGTTGGACCCACAAGCCCTGCGGGTGGTCAAGTTGAGCAGCAGCACGCCGATCTGCATCGGGGAGAGCTTCTACCGAACCCACGGGTTCAGACCCTATCTCGAGGCGCATGCCCTGGACATTGTGATGCCCGATACGGTCTGGAACGGCATCACCATGGGCAAGAAAGTCGCCGATTATGCCAACACCTATGACATCCTGTTCGCACCGCACAACTCGCACGGCGTCATGGGAGGCTTGCAGGCGATCAACTTGTGCGCGACCATCGCCAACTTTATGATCCTCGAGTACGAGTACGACGACAACCCCTGGCGTGACGAACTGGTCAGCGATCCGTTGGTGGTGGAGGATGGTTACGTTCGTATCCCCACCAAGCCGGGACTGGGGGCGGATGTGAATGAGCAAGCCGTTCGGGCGCATCCCCCGCTCCAGTGGCGCGAATAGGGCATCCGGGCCTGCCCATGCCACTTGCCCAGCCTATATGGTAGCGCATCGCCCCAGGGTGAGTTTCGACACACCTTGGGGCGATCTGCATGGCCCGTTGTTTGTCCGTGTGTAGATGGGGACAGTCGCAGGGCGCCTGCGAGTTTCGGGGCCAAGTCTGCGCGACCCTACAGCTCGGCCACGCGTCGCTTGCGGAAATAGGCCCAATCCCACTCGGCGCCCCAGCCTGGGGCATCGGGCGGGCGAATATGCCCACCGACGGGCACAGGCGGATTCAGCAGTCCAATCTCTCGGCCCGCCTCGTCGCGCGAACCGTTGGGAAAGTACTCATAGTAGCTGGTGTTGCGGATGGCGCACACCAGATGGGCGTGCACCAGGCCAAAGAGGCCACCAGGCCCGTTGAGCTCGATGTTCGCGCCGTGAAGCTCCGCCAGGTGGGCCAGCTTGAGGACGCCTGTGGCCCCGTGGCGTGCATTGGCGCGCAGATGGTCCGTGGCGCCGGAGATCAACCATTGGGCGCTCAAGGTGAGATCGTGCATCAGCGACTCGGGCGCCACGATCGGGATATCCAGGGCCGCGCACAGTCGCTGCAGGCTGGCCTGTTCGGCGTCGGGCAAGGGCTCCTCGAACCAGAGATAGTCGAGCGCCTCCAGCGCGCGCCCCACGCGCAAGGCATCCTGGTAGCCATAGCCCGCCGAGGCGGCGTCATGCATGGCCTCAATCTCAGAGCCCACCGCCTCACGAACGGCCTCAAAGAGAGCGATGTTACGTCGCGGTGTGTCCTGAAAGTGGTCCTTGACGGCCACAAACCCCAGATCCAGGGCCTTGTGGGCGTCTTGCACCGCGGCCTCTAGGGCGTCGTCGCCGCGCGAGCCCGCGATGTTATAGTAGGCCGGGCAGCTCGCCCGCGCCCGGCCCACTAACGCGTACACCGGCAGGCCGGCGGCCTGGCCGGCGATATCCCACAGGCAGTTGTCGAACGCGCCGAACCAGCCCGGTTTGGCGAACATGCCGCGGGTGGCGACCCGCAGCTTGTCGTAGAGACGCTCACGGTCGTATGGGCTCTCGCCCACGGCCAGGATGCGCAGTTGCTCCAGATTGCCAGGCCGCATGGTGGTGTAGCGGGCATCGCCCACAGTGCAGACGCCTTCAAGGCCCTCATCGGTGCGCACGTGCATGACGTGGATCTCGCCGCGCACCTGGCCCTGGCCGCGACGCAGCCAGCGCCGACGCGCACCCTTGACTTCCTCCTCGGCCTGGAATCGGCCGGTGTTACTGGGCGCCTCAAAGACTGAGAGACCGATCGACTCGATTCTCACAGCATCTTCCTCATCGCCGCTAACCCTTGCCAGCCTCCTCCGGCGAGGCCTCCAAACGCTCTAGCGCCTCGGGCAAGAGCTCCACGCCCAGGCCGGGGCGATCCGAGAGATGCAGATGGCCCTGGCGCACGTCCAGCGGCTCATCGATCAGCACGTTGTAGTTGGTAAAGTCGTAACGCGAGCATTCGAGCTTGTAGAAATTGGGCACCGTCATCATCACCTGGGCGCCAGCCACGATGTTGATCGGCCCGCTGGCGTCGTGGGGCGAGATCGGGATGTAGTAGGCCTCGGCCAGCGTGGCGATCTTTTTCAGCTCGGAGATGCCGCCGGTCCAGGTAACATCGGGCATGACGAAATCGGCCAGGTTGTTCTCAAAGATGGGCACAAATTCCCAGCGCGTGTGCAGGCGCTCGCCCGTGCAGATCGGCGTGGCTACCTGCTCCTTGACCTGTTTCAGGGCCTTCCAACTCTCGGGAGGCACCGGCTCCTCGAACCAGTGGATCTTGTACTCGGCCATCTTGTTGGCCAGCCGCACCGCAGTGGGCACGTTGTAGAGGCCATGGGCATCGATCAGGATCTCAAAGCCCGGCCCCACCGCCTCGCGGGCTGCGGCCAGAATCTCGATCGCCTTGGCCTCCGCTTCGGGGCTGATCTCGCCGTCCAGATAGCTCGAGTTGGTTACGTGGAGGTTGGCGATCATGGGGTCCATCTTGTAGGCCTGATAGCCGGCGGCGACGATCTCCTGACTGGCCGCCACGATCCCCTCGGGCGAGGTCGCGCCCCAGGGATGGCAGTAGAGCGCGATGCTGTCGCGCACCGGGCCGCCGAGGAGTTTGTAGATCGGCAGGTTCAGCGCCTTACCGCGGATATCCCACAAGGCGATGTCGATGCCGCTGATGGCGGCGGTGGTGGCGCCTCGCGTGCCCACGTAGGTCATGCCGCGAAAGATCTTGTGCCAGATCGCCTCGATCCGCTCGGGGTCCTCGCCCTCAAGCCAGGCCCCGATCTCGTTCACGTAGGCGGCCACCGCGCGGTTGGCCACCGGGCCGGGATAGGTGGTGATCTCGCCCCAGCCCGTCAGACCCTCATCGGTGTCCACTTGCACGAACACGAGCCCGCGAGTGCCGGGCATGCGCACATGGTCTGCGCCTGGGTTGTTGTCCCAGGGCACCTTGACGAGCCATGAACGTACATGGGTGATCTTCATGCTCTCATTTTCCTTTCCGTTGGTCGCCGTGATAGGACAATCGCCCCGCCGCTAGCGGGCACCGGGATATTGTGCCGGTGGATGCTTGAGCAGCTCCTCCTCGATCAGATCCGAGCCCAGGCCGGGACGCTCGGGCAGCTTGAGGTAGCCCTTCTCGATCACAAAGGGGTGCGTCATGAGATCGTCCCGCCAGGGCGCGTCATCCACGTCGAACTCCTGGATCATGAAATTGGGCAGCGTGGCGCACACGTTGGCTGAGACCAGGGTGTTCATCGGGCTGTGACAGTTGTGCGGCGCCACCAGCACGTCGTAGGCATGGGCGAAATCGGCGATCTTCTTGCCCATGGTGATGCCATTCCAGGCCAGATCGGGCATGATGATGTCCTGAGCGTGCAGCTGCAGATAGGGCTTGTAGCCGTGGGTGCCAAAGATGCTCTCGCCGTGGCAGATGGGGGTGGTGGTCGATTCACGGACGACCTTGAGTGCCTCGGGATCGAGGGTCTCGGTTTCCAACCACATCATGTCGTAAGGTTCCAGGGCGCGCGCCAGCTTGATGGCCCCGCCCAGTTTGTAGCGAAAGGCTACGTCGATGGCGATGCCCACGTCAGGCCCCAAGGCCTCGCGGAACGTGCTCACCACCGCCACCGCGTTGCGCAGCTCAGGCCCCGAGATGTCGCCCGCCTGGCTGGCGAATGAGCTCCCATGGGGGATGGCATCGGGCCGATCATCCAGGGCCATCATGTTGGTCTTGATGGCAGTGAATCCGCGATCGAGCACCTCCTGGGCCAGGCGCCGCAGATCGTCCGTGGTCTTGACCTCAAAAGGCAGGCCCAGCCGTTCCGCATGGCGTCGGCGCGTCGAGCCGCAATGGGTCCAATAGAGACGCAGGTGATCGCGCATCTTGCCGCCCAAAAGCTGCCACACGGGCGCGTTGAGCACCTTGCCGCGGATGTCCCACAGGGCCGAGTCGATGCCCGACATGGCCTTCCAGGCCAGGCCGCCGGTGTGGCGGACCGAGGCCGCCGCCAGATCCCACCAGATGGCCTCGGCCTGCATGGGGTCGCGACCGACGACCCACTCGGCATAGCGCTCGACCGTGGCGGCCACCGGGCCTGGGGAGCCCCAATCGGTGCAGTCGCCCCAGCCCACCAGGCCGGGATCGCTGGTCTCGATCTTGACAAAGGTCCAGGGGCGAAAGCCGCCATCCACAATGAACGGTTTGATGCGCGTGATCTTCATGGCTCCTCCAAGCTATCCCATTGGCGCCATACATGAGTACAAGCTGGACGGCCCCTGAGCCAACGGTCCAGGAGCGCGTCCGGGTTCCGCATGCGATAGCGGGCTGGCGGCTGGGCCGCCAACCGGCACTCGCCATACGTTCATCAGAAGAGAATGTACCCGCCGCAGACCGAAATCGTCTGGCCCGTCACATAGTCCGACAGATCGGTGACCAGGAACTCCATGACCTTGGCGACATCCTCAGGCATGCCCAGCCGACCCAGGGCGATCTGGGATTCGAGTTCCTCGCGCCGCTCCCTCTCCGCCCGCCCCTGGGCGATCGCCCGAGAAGAGAGGATCCAGGCTGGCGCGAGGCAATTCACGTTGATGTTGTCGGGGCCGACCTCGCCCGCAAGCAAGCGCGTGTAGTGGATGATGCCGGCCTTGGCCACTGAGTAGGGTCCGCTGCCGCCCTTGACGTTCGATTTCATGCCCGCCTGGCTGCCGATGGTGACGATCTTGCCGCCTCCCACGCGACGCATGATCGGCACCGCGGCCTGGCAGCAAAAGAT
>JAFGLK010000370.1 GCA_016928125.1 Anaerolineae bacterium | reverse complement strand
GCGATCTGCTGCTCTGTGGCTAACTCCAGTGCGATGGTGCCCGTGCGGGCGTAGAAGCGAATCTCCACTCCCGCCGCCTGCGTGCCGCGCACGGCAGTCGCCTCAGGAAAGCGCTTGCGCCACGCCCGCGGCACGCGCAAAAGCGTCGCGCCTTGGCGGCCCATCTCGACCTCGGCCACGTTGTGGAACGCGATGGGCGAAGCGTCGTCCATATTCAGTGGGATGATCTGCATCTACGCGCCTCCGAGCCATAGAAAGGCGGGCAAGCTTTGGCTTGCCCGCCGCCCAATCATCGCATGCCCTTCACGGCAGATGAGAGGATCGATCTCACGCGTCCTCGGGGCTTTTCGGCTGGCCAGCGATCTCCTCGGCCTCGGCGGGGCCGCTGCCCGGGCCCTCGCCCGCCTCCTCACCCCGGTCGCTCTGATCGCCTTCCTTGGACACGGGGCCGGAAGACCCCTCCTCTTCGGCCGGAGGCTCCCACGGTGTGCCAGGCACATAGACCATCGAAGGACGTCTGAGTTTGCGCCGAATCAGCATCACCGACGCAAAGAACACAAACGCGCCCACGGCCACGATCTGCGCCACCGCGATGCCGCCGACCTTCCAGGCGTCGGGCCGCAGGAATTCGATAAAGAAGCGGATGAGTGGATAGATCAAGCCGTAGAGGAAAAAGATGTCGCCGTACAGGCGATTCTTCTCCCAGTTGCGCGCCAGATAGAGCAACACCACAAAGCCTATGAAATTGAGCGCCGATTCGTAGAAGAAGGTGGGATGAAAGCGATCATACATCTCCAGGCCAGGCAGACGGTGCTCGGGAGCGATATAGATCCCCCAAGGGAGGTCTGTGGGTGGGCCGTAGAGCTCCTGGTTCACAAAGTTGCCCCAACGCCCGATAGCCTGGGCCAGGATCAGACCGGGCGTGGCATAGTCCACCCATTCGAGGAAACGCAGCTTGTGTCGTTTGGTGAAGAACCAAACGCCCAACACCCCGCCGGCCACGGCGCCATAGATGCCAAAACCGCTCATCTGGAGCCCAAACATCTGGTTAGGATGGGCGCGGTAATAGTCCCAGCTCGACAGGATATGATAGATGCGGGCGCCGATGATGCCCGTCACCAGAACGACCAGGAGCAGGCTCCAGGCGAGCTCGGGGTCGTGCCCGTTGCGCCGGGAGAGCTTGCTGGCGATGTGCGCCGCGAGCATGGCACCGGTGACGATCAACACGCCATACCAGTAGATGGCGATGGGGCCGATGCGTATCAAGACCGGATTGGGCTGCATCTCTCCTCCTATGCGTACGCCCGCCAGAGAAACCTTCCAGCGGCAGAGAGGGCCACAGACACGAACGACGCCGCTTATTATAGCGTAAATGGAGAACGCGCCAAGAAACCTGACCTACGAGTGCGCAGGCTACCCTCGCCCTAGCATCGTCGCGAGACGAAGGAGTTGGGTCTGCAACAGGTCGGCATCGAAATAGTACTCGAGGGTCACCGCTTCGGGCTTTGCGCGGGCCAGCGTCCAGTCCAGCAGTGCATAGTCCTCTTCGCGCAATGTCTCATGGACATCCACCAGCGTCTCGCCATCCACATGCAGCCTGTCCGCAACGGTATCGGCGTTCTCTCGAATCCAGCTCCGGCGGCGTTCGGAGAGCTCCTTGACGGGGCGCGGCCCACTGAGATGCAGCTCGACGACACGGTCGAGGGGCAGTCGCTGAAGATACGCCCTCGGATCGCAGCCCAACACCGTGGCCGTCACCCGCGCATGGGCCAGATCGAGCAGGAGGCCACAGCCGACCCGCTCAGTCACCTCCCAGATGAACTCGGGCTCGGCGATATGCAGATGAGCCCAGTTCGGGAAAAGAGGCACGTTCTCCAGAATCAGTGGCACTGGCAAGGCCTTGGCCAGCATCTCCGCGTTGCGGACGATGTTATCACGCGCTTGAGTCCACAAGAGCGTCTGGGCGGCCGGCCATGGTGAAAGCGCCGCGCCCAAGCGCACGCCCGCCACATTGAAACCGATGTGCTCCGAGGCCCATGGAGTACCTGAAAGCGCGACCAGATCGAGAATCGCGCGCATAGCCTCTTGCGACAGCGGCGCCCAGCCGCTGAGCGTGTCGTCGAGATGCAGCATCAGCGGGTAGCGCGCCGCTAACGCGGCGATGGCCTCGCGCCCCATGAACGGACCGACCTTCAAATAGTCGACAAGATGATCCAGGCCTCGAGACAGCAGAGAGCGCATCGCCTCGGTGCCATTGGCGCCCAGAAGCGGCCGCCCTTCGAAGCGCGGCCACGTGGGCGATAGAGTGGAGCTGAGGTTCACGTGCATCTCCTCCTCATGGATGAGGCGAGCGTCATGCTAGCATGGCGGACAAGGCATGTCAAAGGACGCTCGTTCAGGGAATGCATTTGCTTAGCCGATTCTCCCGGCCTCCGACAGTCCTTGTGTGGCAACCATGTTTGTGCTAGACTCGCCTCGTCAAGCGACTCAACACTATCGAGAGGCTTGACGCTGACAAGGCAACCCATTTCATGCATTCCATTCAGCAAGAGGGGAGAGAGTCATGGGAGAGACGATGAAAGCCGCCCTCTGGGTGGGCCCTGAAGCCATAGAGGTGAAGCAGATTTCAAAGCCCGAGCCAGGGCCAGGCGAGGCCCTGGTCAAAGTGGCCTACGGCGGTATCTGCGGCACGGACCTGATGATCTTCCTGGGCAAGCACCCGCGCGCAAAGGCGCCCTTGGCCATGTGTCACGAATTCGCGGGGACGATCGTCGCAGCGGATGGCGACGCCTTTGCGCGGGGCACGCCGGTGGCGATCAATCCCCTGCTGAGCTGCGGCACGTGCTATGCCTGCAAGAGCGGCATACCCCATGTATGCGAGACGCTGGGACTTGTGGGCATCGATCGCGACGGGGGCTTTGCTGAGTACGCGGTGGTGCCTCTACACACAGTCAAACCCGTGCCCGCATCTATGCCTCTCGCAGAGGCGGCCGTGATCGAGCCTCTGGCCGTGGCCGTGCACGCCGTGCGCGTCTCTGAGCTAAAGGTGGGTGACGTGACCGCGGTTCTCGGCGCGGGTCCGATTGGCATCCTGACGGCCCAGGTGGCGCGCCTGGCTGGCGCCCGCCGGGTCCTGATCTCGGAACAGAGCCCCAAGCGCCTCGCCATCGCCCGACAGTTGGGCTTTGATGTCATCGACGTGAAACAGCAGAGCGCCGTGGATATGATCATGGACGCCACCAACGGCGTCGGTGTGCCCGTGGTGTTTGAGACGGCTGGCGTTCAGGCGACGCTGAACGACGCCAGCCGGGTGGTGCGTATAGGTGGTCAGATTCTCCAGGTAGGCATGCCCAAGGGGCCCGTCACGCTCGATCTCACGCCGCTCCTCTTTCGTGAGATCAGCCGCAAGCCGATCCGCGTCTATCGCGAAGAGGACGTAGACCAGGCGATCGCCATTGCATCCACCGGGCGTCTGGACCTCGCCAAACCGGTCACCCACATCATGCCCCTCGAGGATCTGGAGAGGGCCCTGCATATCGCACATGAGGCTCAGGATGCCTGCAAGATCCTGTTGGCCCCATCTATATAGAGGACGGCGGAACTCCGCACTTTCTTTCTGGCGTGTGTGGGAGGGTCTTGTGAGCGTGGAGCGCTACCAGGATCCTCCCAGCTGCGCCCCCAACACAGTGACAGCTACGCCACCGCAGCGCCAGCCATCGCGGGTTCCGTACGAAGAGGACAACCTAGCCAGTGCGGCCGCCGCCGGCTCGCAGGAGAAGCTTGCCCAGCCAGGGCGTGTGCAGCTCGACCGCCATGTGCGGGCAGAGCTCGTGGCAGCAGTAGCAGCGAATGCAGATACGACCGTCCATGCGAGCGATGCCATCCACCAACTCGATGGCCTGGACCGGACAGTGGCGCACGCAGTAGCCGCAGCCCACACACTTGCTGCCCGCCTGGGGCATGGCGATCATCTGGCGCCATAGCCAGCCCGAGCTGAAGGCGCGCAAAATCCTGTTCAGGGGCAGGGCACGAGCGCCTGCGGGGACGGCAGCCGAGTTCTCGTCGCCGGCTGGGCTCGCGCCCAGACGGACAAGCCAGCGCAGCCCGCGCGGGAAGAGCCCGGGATCGAGCGGTGCGGCGGTGCCGCGCCGGAAATCGTCCACGCTCAAGGCGGCGAGCGACTCTCCCAACAGCTCGACGTCCTCGATCCGACCGGTCGTGAGCCCCCGGCGCCTTGCGGCCTGGATGACAGGCAAGCCCAAAGGATCAAATCCCACCAAAGTTGCGGCGACGGTATCGACGGCCAGGGCATCGGCACCAACGAGCAACGCTCCCAGGAAGCGCGGATCTCCACCCGAAGGCCCTTCCCCCTCCATGGCCACGATGGCGTCCAGGATGTGCAGCGCCGGACGTGCGTAGGTGAGGATGTCGAGCAGGCCCTCGCAAAAACGATCCTTTTGTTGGAGTTTGGCGTGGTAGCCGATCTTCAGCGCGCCGGGCACCAGGCCAAAGAGGTTCTTGACGGCCAAGGTCAGCCCAGTCAGGTTGTGGGTCTTGAGCTTGGGCAAGTTGATGATCACATCGACGTCGAGCGCCGGTTTGATCAGGTCCAAACGATGCAGCACCTGCGCTTCAGGGTGGGAGACTTGGACCGCCTCCACATCATAGTTTAGTTCCGCGCCGCTCACCTCGGCTGCCCAGAGCATCTCGGTTGTCCGATAGCCCATTCTCAGCAGTGCGGGGGTGTAGGGTCCGCCCGGCGAATCGGCGATCAGAGGATGTGCGCCGGCCTCGCGAACCAACCGCGCCACGGCCGCCACGACCGTCGGATGGGTGGTAGCGGCATGATCGGGCGACATGGCCCGCACCAGATTGGCCTTAAGCAACACCCGCTGGCCGGGGCGCACAAAGGCGGCGATGCCGCCCAGCAGCTCCAGAGCCTGACGCAAAGCCAACTCCACTCGCTCAAGCTCATACTCTGGGCAGCTCACCAGCGCCACGCAGGGCTTCGTCGCGAACGTCATATCCCTCGTCCCACTCTAGCTCGTCGGTTCCAGCGCTTTGGCCAGAGCGCCCAGCGCCTCCGCCAGGAAGCCGAGCTGCCGTGCGGCCAGACGCACCTTCATGGACCCTTCGGGGTCGCCCTCGAGGAGACGCTGCAGATCGCCCTCCTGCACACACTGGGTCAGCCGCTGCACCTCATCCATGAACGCATCCAGTGAGTGTATCCGGCGCACACGGTTGCCGTCGCGAGTCATTGGCTCGAGATGCTCATAGGTCCTGCCTGGGACATCCGCCCATTCGCTCCCTGGACCTCGCTTGAAACGCGCCTCGCCAGCATCGGCAGTGTCGTCCGGCCCGCCCTCATCCATCCAGGGAGGCTCCCTCCCGTCGCCGGCCTGGGGAGCGCGCTGGAGCCGCTGCCCCTCCTCCTTGGGGCGCATCTCCACCGTCGGGATGCGCTCGCCGCGCCGCAGCATCTCCATCGCGCTCTGTGGAGCGATGTTGCGATTGTGTTCCAGGGCCGCGCAGAGCCGGGCAAGTTCGGCGGCTGAGAGATTCTCCGCCACGGTCAACTGGGCCACAGCCTCCTGGCGATGGATCGGCTCAACATTTACCAGATGCTGTGCCAGGGTCACGCCAATCTCCCCTTGGGAGATGAGCTGCTGCACAAAGGGCGAGAGTTGCCTCAGCCGGAGGTAGCGCTGGATCTGCCGCGCCGACAGGCCCAAGCTGCGCGCCAGGTCCTCCAATGCCTCGCTCTGAGGCCTGCCTTGCTCCGCGGCGATGCGCAAGAGCTCCTCAAACGCGCGGCTCTTGTCCAGATCATTCAGATCCAATCTCTGCAGGTTCTCCAAGACCTGCCGCACCACCACATCCTCGTCATCCAGGTCATCGAGGACCACACAGGGCACCCGATCGAGCCCGACCACGATGGCGGCATCGCGCCGCCGGTTGCCGTAGACGATGCGATGGGCATCGCCCTCGCGGCTCACGCCTAGCGGCTGCAGGATACCATGCTCACGAATCGTCTCCGCTAATCCGACCAGGTCTCCTGGGTCGGAACGCACGTTCTTCCTGCTGGGCAGCAGATCGCGCGGGTTCAGATAGGTGATCTCAATCTCTTTCATGCGTGACTCTCAATTCTCTCTTTCTGGTAACGGAAATCGCCATAGCGCATGAACGCGCGACAGGCGACATCTTGCCAATGCAGATCGAGCCCGATCGAGGCATTGTCGCCATAGTAACCGGCCACAAAGCCGCCATCCGGTCCGCCGAGCTGCTCGATCATCGCACGCGTCTCCTGCTCGATGGCTGTCTCGTCGTGGTTCTGCAGGGTGGTCTGAATGTCCACCGGGCACCAAAAGGTGATCTGACCGTGAAATCGTGCCAACGCGTCCAGGCCATGTAGACGGGGCTGGTCGAACTGGAGCAGATCCACCCCCGCATCGATCAGATCAGGGATGATGGCCGTGATCTTGCCGCAAGAGTGCATCAGGACCTTGACCCCATGCGAGTGAGCCACGCTGCTCAAGTGCACAAAGCCAGGCTTAAAGACCTCACGCCAGGTGTTGGGGTTGATCATCAACGCAAGTTGGGTGCCCCAATCCTCGGGAAACATGATGCCATCCACACCGACCTCAGCATAACGAATGATGGTATCCGCCAGCAGCCCCTCAATGCGTTGCAGCAACACATCCGCACGGTCCCGTTCAAGCAGCAGGTCCATCAGAAACTGATCCAAGCGACGCATCTTGCGCGCGATGTTGAACGGGAATCCGGGCAAGCCCCCCACTCGAAAACGGGTCTCGTTGGGCTCGGCGCAGATGCGCTTGGCCTCGGCATAGTTGCCAGGCGCTGCGAGATCGGGCAACGTCAGCCTATCCAGATCGCGCCAATCTTCGATGACGCCACGAGCTACTTCCCCCTTGCTGGTCTTGTCCACTCGCGCCCAGGTATTGCCCCACTCGTCCACATATTCCTGACGGCCGCCGCCCACATCTTGCCAATCCCGGCGAAAGTCCGGCAGGTCATAGTTGACATGTAGGAAATCGTTCCAGTAAGGCTGGGGAAAAGAGGCTGCGACGCGCTCGGGGCCGCGGAACTCCAGCGTGCGCAGAACAATCTCTCGCGAATCCATGCTGACCTCCAAGTGCCGAGCCTGAATGCGGAGGCATTACAACACAACAAAACACATGATAGATGGGTTTGTCTACTTGAGCAAAACGGGCCTCGGCTCTCGTCCTGTCTCGGGTGGCTTGCACAAAGAGGGTCACGTGTGTTAGATTGACCCGGCTCAGTGGATGCATCCTGGGCGTAAGGGGCAAGAGATGCTGGCCAAGATCACCAGTTGCGCATTGATCGGGCTCGAGGGTGTGCTGGTCGACGTGGAGGTGGATGTTCATCCCGGTCAAGTTGGCCGGATCGACATCGTCGGCCTTCCCGACGCAGCGATCCAGGAATCGCGCCAACGCGTGCGCTCGGCCATCATCAATTCACGGCTCTCATTTCCCATGCGCGCCGTGACGATCAACCTGGCGCCGGCCGACCTACACAAAGAGGGCCCCTCCTACGATCT
>JAFGLK010000369.1 GCA_016928125.1 Anaerolineae bacterium | reverse complement strand
TGGCTACAGCTCCGTGGTAAGATCACCCTGGCCCTATTATCGTGAGGCTCAGAACAAAGGCAAGGCTCACTCGCCCAGCAGCGCGCTTAGGATGACGACGGCCGCCTCTTTGTCCAGCGGCTCGTTGTTGTTGCCGCATTTGTACGAGTAGATGCACGAAGGACAGCCGACCTCACAGGGGCATTCGCGTACACACTGGAGGGTGCGTCGCCACAACTCCTCGATCAACTCGAAGCCCTTGTGAACCAGCCCCATGCCCCCAGGGTAGCCATCGTAGACGAACACCTGCGCGCAGCCCGTGTCGGGATGCTCCGGTGTAGACAGACCGCCGATGTCGTTGCGGTCACACATGGTCAACAGCGGCAACATGCCAATGCAGGCGTGCTCGATGGCGTGCAGCCCGCCAGCCAGGTCGAGGCCATGTCCCGTCACGCGGCTCTGGATACGCGGTGTGATCTCGAACCAGAGCGCCTGGGTCTCGAATTGGGTCTCCGGGAGATCCACCACGTGATCGCTGAGCAACGCCTCGGTGAACTGCTGCCGCCTGCGGAAACCGATGACCTGCTGCGTCACCCGCACGCGCCCAAAGTACACCACGGTGGCACCCAGGACACGCGACTCGAGGGAGCGCACGATGCGCACGTCGTTCACCTCGCGCGGCTCGGTGTAGTAGGACGCCTCCACCGGCCGGGCATAGGCCACTCGCGCACCGAGGTCGAGATCCGTCACCAGGTAAGATTGGGCCTGATGCAGGTAGATCGCCCCAGGGTAGACCCGCAGGAAGGCCGTGGCGCTGTCGATATGCTCCAACACCTGGCCCTCAGCCGACTCGTCCACGAGCCAGAAATCGGAAGCCGAGGCGGAACGCAGGTTGACGTGCTGGGCCGGATAGTCGTCCACGCAATGATACCAGCGCCCGTCCCGCTGCTGTAGCACCCCCTCGTCCTCAAGCTGGACCAACACAGCGTCGCACTCTGGGCCGAAGAGCGCCCGATCCTCCGGCCCGAGCGGACTCTCGTAGGCGGCGCAGGTCAGGTGGTCGGCCAGGATGTAGGGGTTGGCAGGATCGATGAGCGCGTGCTCGTGGGGGCGGCCGAACAACTCCTGGGGATGGCGCATAAAGTACTGATCCAAGGGGTTGTCTTGCCCGATGAGCACGTTGAATGCCTCGCCTCGGCCACGACCGGCCCGCCCAGCCTGCTGCCAGGTGCTGGCAATGGTGCCCGGATAGCCCACCAGCAGAGTGGCATCCAGATGCCCCACGTCAATGCCCAGCTCGAGCGCGTTGGTGGCGGTAACGCCCAGCAGTTCGCCGGCAAAGAGACGCTGTTCGATAGTGCGCCGATCCTGGGCCAGATAGCCGCTGCGGTAGGCCGCGATGCGCGCAGCCAGATCAGGCTGCTCGCGCTCCAGGGCGTTGCGCGTGTAGAGCAGCAAAAGCTCGGCCACTTTGCGCGCACGCACAAAGGTGATGTTACGCAGCGCATGTTTGACCATCTCGGAAAGAATCAGGGAAGCCTGGGTATTGACGCTCTGCCGCACGCCAGCGGCCTGATCGAGGAAGGGCGGATTCCACAAGACGAAATGGCGCGGCCCATGAGGCGCCCCATCGTGCTCAACGACCTGCACGGGGCAGCCGGTCAGGCGAGAGGCATGCTCCTGCGCATTGGCGATGGTTGCAGAGCAGAGGATGAACTGCGGCTCGGAGCCATACAGGTGACAGACCCGCCGCAAGCGTCGCAGCAACGCCGCCACGTGCGAGCCAAACACTCCGCGGTAGATGTGTGCCTCGTCCAACACTACATACTTGAGATAGCGGAAAAAGCCCGCCCAGTGATCGTGGTTGGGAAGAATCCCCACGTGCAGCATGTCGGGGTTGGTGAGCACGACCGTGGCGGTGCGCCGCAGGCGCGGCCGCGCGCCCTGGGGCGTGTCTCCGTCGTAGGTCCCAACTGTCAGATGCTCCAGCGCGGGCGCGGCCCCCAGGTCGTTGAGGGCGCGCAACTGATCCTGGGCCAGCGCTTTGGTGGGAAAGAGGTACAGGCCTCGCGTCAGGGGATCGTGTAGGGCGGCCTCGAGCAGGGGGACATTGTAGCACAAGGTCTTGCCGCTGGCCGTGCCCGTAGCCACGATGATGTTCTGGCCAGCTCGCACGGCGTTGATCGCCTCGGCCTGGTGCGTGTACAGGCGCGCGACGCCCTGTTGCGCGAGAGACTCAGCCAACGAGGCTGGCAAGGGGCGTTCGAGCTCGGCATACTCGGCCGCATGAGGGGCCAAGAGCTCCTCATGCACGATCTGCCCGGCATAGTCGGGCAGGGCTCGTAGATGTCGCATGAATGCCGAGATGTCGGCCATCGGCGATCCTCGCGTTCCGGGTGGCATCAGGTCTCATTCTAGAGCCCCCCCTGGCGATTGGCAAAAGGCCGCCTCCCAGATGTATAATCTCGCCGGACCGAGAAGGGACGATCGCGTGTGCGACGCCCCGCAAGGCTTTCCTGACATCGCGGGCTCTGCGAAAGGAGCGGGATCATGCGCCATGTAATGGTGACCGGCGGCGCCGGGTTCATCGGTTCGAACTTTGTGCGCTATCTGCTGGAGCGACATCCGGATTACCAACTACTCGTCTATGACAAGCTGACCTATGCCGGCAACCTGGACAATCTTCGAGATCTCGCCAACGATGCGCGCTATGCCTTTGTGCGCGGCGACGTGGCCGACGCCGACGCGGTGCGCCGCGCCATCGCTGACCACGAGATCGACACGATCGTCAACTTTGCGGCCGAGACCCATGTCGACCGCTCCTTGATGGACCCCGGCACGTTCATCACGACCGATGTATATGGCACCTTTGTGCTTCTAGAGGCGGTGAAGGATCTCGGGCTGGAGCGCTATCACCAGGTCAGCACGGACGAGGTCTATGGGCAGGTGATGGAGGGCTCCTCGGTGGAGACCGACCCCCTGGAGACCCGCAGCCCCTACTCGGCCAGCAAGGCCGGCGCCGATCTGATGGTGCTGGCCTATCACACCAGCTTTGGGGTGCCCGCCACCATCACCCGGGGCTCGAATAACATCGGACCCTACCAATATCCCGAGAAGGTGGTGCCAGTCTTCATCACCAATGCCATCGACGACAAGCCGCTGCCCATCTATGGCGATGGGCTGCAGATGCGCGACTATCAGTACGTCGTCGATCACTGTGAGGGCATCGACACGGTACTGCATCGCGGTGTCCCCGGTGAGATCTATAACCTGGGCACTGGCGTCGAGACGCGCAACATCGATATGGCCCACATGATCCTGGATCTGCTGGACAAGCCTTATAGCTTGCTCCAGCACGTCACAGACCGGCCCGGCCACGACCGGCGCTACTCGCTGAATGTGGACAAGATCCGTCAACTCGGCTGGCAATCGCGCCACACTTTTGCTCAGGCCATCGAGAAGACGGTGCGCTGGTATGTGGGAAACGAGTGGTGGTGGCGCAAGATCAAGTCGGGCGACCTGTACAAAGAGTACTATCAGCGCCACTATGGCCATCGCGAGGTGCTCTCGTCGGCATGACCGTTTCGCGTCGCGGTAAGCTATCGGGGCAGACGGTTTCTGCCCAAGAGGGGTGTAAGCTCAGCGGACTTTGCGCCAAACCACCGGCTGGCGGCCCCATAGGAATCGCCAGCCGCCGGCCAGCGCCGCGGCATTGAGAAAGCAGACATAGAAGGGGGCCAGCAGCCAGCCAACATGGCGCATCTGGCGCTTACCCATCCTGGCGAACAGCCAGCCCAGGCCAGCCAGCGCGTAGAAACCCAACTGCAGCCACAGCGTCGCGCGATAGAACGCCGAGGAAAGCAGCGCCAGATTGGCGGCCAAGGCCAAGGGAAAGAGCCAGGGCGTCACCATCCAGCGCAATATGCGGTGCGAGAGGAACTGAAAAGCCACAAGCGCTGAGCCCTGGCGCATGGCAGGCCAAAGCTTGAAAAAAGCCTGCCAGCCTCCTGCGGCATTGCGCGCCCGCCGCTGCCACTCGGCCCCCAGGCTAGGCGAGGGCGCCTCGCAAGCCAGCGCCTGCGGCTCAAAGACGACGCGCCACCCCGAGAACACCATGCGCATGGACGAGTAAAAGTCGTCGAGGAGCGTGTCGGGCTCTGGCGCGACATAGGCCGCGCGACGCACCGCCCAGATCTCCCCCGGCGCCCCCATCACTGAACTCACAGCGCTGTCGCAAGCCTTGAGGAATGACTCATAGCGCCAATAGAGACCCTCTCCCGCGCCAGCGGCCGGATCGCCCTTCCCCAACATCCGCTTCGCGCTGCTGACCCCGCCCAC
>JAFGLK010000368.1 GCA_016928125.1 Anaerolineae bacterium | reverse complement strand
GCGACGCCTTCGCCCACTGTGGGCGCCACGTCCACACCCCGGCCTCTCTGGACCCCCCATCCCGAGCCGCTCACGCAGGACGGGAAAACGAGCAATATCGGACCCTATCTGCTGGCGAACCCAGAGGCTGGCCAACCCACTCACAATCTCCTCAAAGACGGCGCCATGCGGGGCTATATGGCGATCAATCCGGCCCATTGGACGCCCTACGATCAACTCCCCCACATGGAGGGCTATGGCAGAAACTGGATCCCCACCGAGGAGGAGCTGGATTTCATCTGGGAGGGTGCGGCTGGGGCGCGGGCCTACTATGACAAGTTCGAGGAAACGTATCAAGCCACTCGGGGCGACATCCTCGCTTGGATGTCAACCTGGGGGTTTGTCTATGGCGACGTCGCCTTTGCCGAGCGCTGGGTTGAGTTTCAGATAGAATGGTTGCACCTGATGCATGTCAATGGGTATCGCGCCGGGGTGGGCGGCATGAAAACGCACCTTTTCAAGCCTGGCGAAATCGCCTGGTTGGCCCCGGCCATCGCTCAGGCTGACTATCTGTTCCTTTCCGAATCGGGTGCCCCGACCCTCGTGTCGAGCATGGGCAAGACGACCCTGCTCTATCGCGTGTTGATGGCCGAGCTCGACGACGTTCTGAACGTCGAGGAGATACCGCCCCTGATCCTGGATATCTCGGTGGATGGGCGCGTGCTGGCTGATCTGGACGAGCCTGGAGGACCCTGGTGGCAGCGCGGATACCGCGACTTTGAGACCTCCAAGGCCGACTATATGGCCGATGTGAGGGCCTACGACCTGGAGACACTGCGCGATCCCTATGTGCGGCATGTCTTTTGGTTTGCCACCAACATCTCGCGGGATACGCGCTCGTTCGATGTCAACACCGATATGCTCGTCGTCGCGAATGGCTGGCACAGCGCAGGCGCAGATTCGCCGTGAGAAGGTGAGTGGCAGTCAGAGAGCGCAGCCTCTAGGGTGCGCCGCTATCGGGCAGGGAATCGGGCCATGCCGCGCTGAGCGTTTCGGCCGATGTGGGCATGGGGGTCCATGTGGGCTCGCTCGTCAGGGCGGGGCGAGGCGTCAACGTGGGCTCGGCCGTGGCCGGTGGCGCTGCCGCGGGGGAAGGGGGCACCGGCTGCGTTGGCGACGCCGTGGGCACCGTGATAAAGACGCTCAGATCGTAGGTTCGCTCGGGACCGTAGCGATCCTGATTCTGGATCGTCGCGAGCGCGATGCCATCTTGAGCCGCAAGAAACGACACCTGTGACGCGAGGCTGCCGGCCGAAATATCATCGTTAGCGAGCTGGACGCCGTTCACTGCCACGCTGATGAGGGTATCCACACCCACATTCAGATTAGCGGTGAGAATCACATACTCCAGACCCGCCTTGACCCGAAAGGCGACCCGATCGATATCCCCTTCCGGGAAAAAGCTGCGTCTCTGGATCTCACCCACAGAGATGGTGATCGGCGTTTCATCGTCTGGTTCATGGGCATCGCTGGCGCGCAGATCCAGTTCGGGCGTCGTGGTCGCCGTCGGCGGGCCAGGCGTTGCGCTGGGTGGAGCAGGCGTAGGGCTCGGCGTGGCCGTGATCTCCGCTTGCATGGCAGCGATCTCTGGCGGCGGGCTGGGCGCCAGAACGACGGCGCTGAGGCGGTAGACGGTCAGCGCCAGCGCCAGGAAGAGCAGCGCGCTCGTGATCAAAAGCAGCCTATCCGAGACGAGGCCCCGCAACACGATGAGCATCTGCCCCAAGGTGTCTTCGTTATGGATGCGCCTCAGGTCGACAAGCAGCTCCTCTGCCGTCTGATAGCGCCCTGCCGGGTTCTCATCCAAGGCACGCATCACGGTCGCAT
This sequence comes from Anaerolineae bacterium, assembly GCA_016928125.1. The sequence goes on along the minus strand of JAFGLK010000368.1, from coordinate 2,428 downwards.
CGAGCGATGGCGGCACCTGCTCCGCATAGTGGCTGGGCGGGATGCGGTCGCGCGCATAGAGGCGCCCGGTGAGCATTTCATAGATCACCAGGCCCAAGGCGTACAGGTCGGAGCGCTGATCCAGATAAGCGGTCGAGGTGGCCTGTTCGGGCGACTTGTAGGCCGGCGTGCCTGGATGCCCGATAGCCTGTTGCGTGCGTCGCGTCTCGTGGCCCACCTGGGCGATCCCAAAATCGGTGAGCTTGGCCGCGCCCTGCCGCGATACCAGGATGTTGCTGGGTTTGATGTCGCGGTGGACGATGTCCCGCCGGTAGATCGCCGAGATCGCCGTGCAGATGTCGATGGCTACATCGAGAGCTCGCTCTACTCGGAGCGGGCCTCCTTCCTCAAGGAGTTCCTCCAGACTCTCGCCATCCACATACTCCATGACCAGGTACATGCTCGAGTCGGCGGTGGTCTCGAGGGAGTAGGCCCGGACGACATTCGGGTGGGCGAACTGACCGACGGTCCGCGCTTCCTTGATAAAGCGCATCCGATAGTCTTCCCACTTGTCGTAAGATTCTGCGGCGGTATCGTGGAGCAGCTCTTTGATGGCCACATAGCGCTCCATGTCCTCGTCATAGCCGAGATAGACCCGGCCAAAGCCCCCCTGGGCGATGGAGGACACGATTCTGTATTTGTCCGCCAGGAGCATGCCCACATCAAGCACGTTCAAGCCACCCTATTCCCTATCATGCCGAGTGATCGGCCGTTTCTGAGGCTGAACCGAGCCGCCAGATAACGCGTCGTCCGGCTCAGAACTCTGGGGCCGAAGATCGCGATCAGGCCAGCTCGATGCGTCGGCCTTCCTCAGCCGCGCGATACGCGGCATAGATCACCCGCACCACTTCCAGGCCAAGCGCGCCGGAGGATCTGGCCGGGCGATCATAGGCTACGCTCTCGGCCAGGTCGCGCATCTCCTGCGGGTAGCCGAGCATATAGTCCTCATCGAAGCTGGGATAGCTCCAGCCGGCCTTGGTGCTGAGCTTCTCCATGATGTATTCGTCGCCGAAAATCGCATCGTGGGGCGCGAACGCCTTGACGGCGCCATGATGGCACAGGTCGCAGTCGATGCGGCAATTGGACAGCAGCAGCTGGAAGGTATCGTCCATGCCGCCCAGGACGACGTCCGAGGCCGCGATGACCGCGCGCGAGCCATCGGCAAAGGTGATCAGCGTGGCGCTCCAGTTCTCCACATCCTGCCAATCGTCCACGAGAAAATGCTCAGCTTCCGCCTGGAAAGCGGGCATGCGGCTCAGATCGCCGACCTCGGCGGTCACTGCGGTGACACGAATCGGCGCACCGCCGCGCCACAGCCCCTCCTGCCATTTGAGCCATAGCGCTGCGCCGATGGGATGCGATCCCAGACGCAACAGAGCCCCGCCCCCGGCGCGGGACCACGATTTGGCATAGGCCGCGTGCGATCCGCTGTGGCACTCTTGGGCACGGATCTCCAGGATCGTCCCCCCGCTGGCCTGCGCCAGGCGGACAGCGCGCGCGATGGTCGGCGCATACAGCCAGTTCTCGGCGTAGGCCAGCGAGACGCCGTGCGTCTCGGCGGCGTGGAGCATGCGCTCGGCGCTGGCCACTGCCTGGTCGAACATGACCACCTTGGAGGTCCTTCCCACCGGCGTGGCCGCTTGCGGTCCGCCAAAGTAACCCGTCAAGGGCTTCTCACAGATGATATGCTTGCCCGCCTGGGCGGCGGCCACGGCGAGCGGCTCGTGCAGATCGTTCGGCACACACAGATCAATGAGATTCACATCGTCGCGGGCCATGAGGGCAGCCGCGTTATCGTAGGCGTGCGGGATGCCGTGGCGCGCGGCAAAGCGCTCGGCGCTTGCCTGGGACGAGGCGGCCACGCCGACGATCTCCAGATCCAGATCGGCCAGGCGCTTGTATCCCTCGGCGTGCAGGTTGGCGGCAAAGCCAGCCCCGACCAGGCCCACGCGCACGGGACGTGGCTTGGTTTGCGAGTTTAGCATCAGGTGGCTCCTCCTCTCTCCGCCTCACCCTTTGGGCTCAGCGGCATGGCCAGCGCGCCCACCGGGCAGAGCGCCACGCAGATACCACATCCCAGACAAGCTTCGGCTTCTACCTGAGCGATGCTATCGACAAGGGTGATTGCGTCACAGTGACCTGGTTTGAGGCAGGTTCCGCAGCCGATGCAGGCCGCTTCGTCCACGAGCGGAGCCCCAACCCACGGCTCCAAGGCCTCGGCCGCGCGGAACTGCGGCAGCGAGCGGCCGACCAGCTCTGCATAGCCTGCATAGCCCTCGGCGCGCATAAAGGCCTCCATAGCGGTCAGGGTCTCGTCGATCGTCTCCCAGCCATACCACATGAGCGTGGTGCAGACGGTGAAAAGCGTGGCGCCCCACATCATGAACTC
>JAFGLK010000367.1 GCA_016928125.1 Anaerolineae bacterium | reverse complement strand
GAGTACTATGTCCCCGAGATGCTGATCGCCGCTCGCGCTATGAAGGCTGGTCTGGCACTCGTGCGACCCCAGTTGGTGGAAGAAAAGATCGAGCCCAAGGGCACCGTTGTCCTCGGTACCGTCAAAGGCGATCTGCACGACATCGGCAAGAACCTCGTCTCCATCATGGTCGAGGGCGCCGGCTTTGAAGTGGTCGACTGCGGGGTCGACGTGAGCCCCGAGCAGTTCGTTAAGGCCGCACAGGACAGCAACGCGGAGGTCATCGGTCTGTCTGCTCTGCTGACGACGACCATGCCCAGCATGAAGGGCACCATCGAGGCTCTACAAGAAGCAGGTATGCGCGACAAAGTCAAGGTGATCATCGGCGGCGCGCCCGTGACCCAGAAATACGCCGACGAGATCGGCGCCGATGGCTATGGCCGCGACGCCGCAGCAGCGGCCAACCTGGTCAAGTCGTTGCTGGGCATCGCGTAGCACGTATCTGGCCGAGAGTCTGAGAATCCAAGACGCCCCTTGGGGCGTCTTTTTCATTTTGGAGAGGCCGCTGACCCTCGGCCAGCCCGGTTTCCTAGGTCGTCAATTCTCGGATTGGGCACCAATTCCCTCGAAAGTTGCGGTGGAGAAAAGTGATATCGACATGATGCTATTCGAGTAAAGACCATGAGAATATAGCTCAACAGGGCCAGATTCGCGTGCCAAAGCGCAAGGTAGAGCTTTCTCCGACTCTCAGCTTGTGCTAGAATGGATATGGCCTTCGATGCTCCGCTTCTGATCGCTGCTGACAGACACGCTTGTGCCGTTTCCGGGGATGGCTTCCGGGAGGATCACGGGTGGCTTCTTTTGTTCATCTGCATGTCCATAGCGAGTACTCCCTGCTTGATGGCCTGGCCCGGCTGCCTCAACTCTGCCAGCAGGCGAAAAGGTCGGGTATGGAAGCGCTGGCCCTCACCGATCATGGGCAGATGTACGGCACCATCAAGTTTCACCGTGCGGCCCAAAATGCGGGCATCAAGCCCATCTATGGCTGCGAGGTATATCAGGCTCCCCGTCGTCTGTACCAAAGAGAGCCCAGGCTCGACGCCAAGGCTTTTCATCTGATTTTGCTGGCCAAGAACATGGCCGGCTACAAGAACCTCCTCAAATTGGTCACGGTCGCCAACCTGGAAGGGTTCTACTATCGCCCGCGCGTGGATCGCGAACTGTTGGCCCAGTACGCGGAGGGCCTGATCTGCTTGAGCGCCTGCCTTTCGGGCGAAGTCTCGACCTACCTGGCTCAAGGACAGCCGGACAAGGCGCGCGAAGCGGTAGGATGGTTCAAAGAGGTGTTCGGGGTTGACAACTATTTCCTGGAGCTGCAGCGACACGCGGGAGTGCCTGAGCTCGAGGAGGTAAACCAGCAGCTTGTCGCTCTGAGTCGCGAGTTTGGGTTGCGCTGTGTGGCCACGAATGATGTGCACTATGTGCATCAAAAGGACGCCTCCACACAGGATCTGCTGTTGGCCATGCAGACGCAGACGACCATCTCCGATCCAGATCGCATGCGCATGGGTGGCGACGATTACTATCTGATGACGCCGCAAGAGATGGCGGCCCACATGCCCGAGTATCCCGAGGCGCTGGAGCACACACTCCTTGTGGCAGAGCAGTGCGACGTGGATTTGGCCCCTACGGGCTATCATCTCCCCAAGTTCCCCGTGCCAGAGCCCTACACCTCGCAAGAGTATATGCGCATGCTGTGTGAGCGCGGCCTCGAGAGGTGCTACGCGCAGATCACGCCCGAGATCAAGCAGCGTCTCGAGCATGAGCTCAAGGTGATCCACGACATGGGCTTTGACGACTATTTCCTCATCACCCACGATCTGGTCAAGTGGTGCAAGGATGAGGCCAAGATGCTGGTGGGCCCTGGGCGCGGCTCGGGCCCCGGCAGCTTGGTGGCCTATGCCCTGGAGATCACCGACCTGGAGCCGCTTGGCTTGGGGCTCATCTTTGAACGCTTTCTGAACCCCGGTCGAATCACCATGCCCGATATCGATTTGGACTTTCCTGAGGATCGCCGCCAGGAGGTGATCGACTATCTTACACGTCGCTATGGCGCAGAGAACACCTCGCAGATCGCCACCTTTGGCACCATGGCCGCGCGCGGCGCCATACGCGACGTGGGGCGTGCGCTTGGCATCCCTCTGCCCGAGGTGGATCGCATCGCCAAGCTCATCCCCTTTGGTCCCAAGAGGACCATCCGAGAAGGCCTGGACAATGTACCCGAGCTCAAGGAGCTGTACGATTCGACGCCCTATATCCAGCGTTTGATCGATTATTCGCTGGCTGTGCAAGGCCTCTCACGCCATCTTTCCACCCATGCCGCCGGGGTGTTGATCTCGGATCAGCCTCTGGTTGAGTACTGCCCGTTGCAGCGCGCGCCCAAGGGAGAAGGTATCGTTTCCCAGTTCTGTATGGAGGATGTAGAGGAGATTGGGCTCCTCAAACTCGACGTACTGGGGCTCTCCACGCTGACCGTGTTGGACCGAGCATTCCATTGGATTGCCTGCACCACAGGGACTCGGCTCTCGCAACGCAGTATCCCGCTGGATGACCCCGATACCTTTGCCACGCTTTCGTCCGGCGAGGTGACGGGTGTCTTCCAGGTGGAAAGCTCGGGCATGCGCCAGATCCTGCGCGATATGCAGCCCACCGACTTTCGCGAGATCATCGCTCTGTTGGCCCTCTATCGTCCAGGGCCGATGCAATTCATCCCAGACTATATCAACCGCAAATTCGGGCGTGCGCCTATCGTCTATCACCATCCATCACTGGAGCCCATCCTCAAGGAAACCTACGGCATTATCGTCTATCAAGAGCAGATCATCCAGATCGCTGCCCAGTTGGCTGGCTATGCGGCCGGCGAGGCCGATCTGATGCGACGCGCTGTAGGCAAAAAGAAAAAGAAAGACCTTGAAAAAGAGCACGCTCGCTTTGTGGGCGGTGCTGTGCAGAATGGTATACCCCGGGATACTGCCGAGAAGGTTTTTGCGGACATCGAGATGTTTGCCGACTATGGGTTCAACAAGCCCCATTCGGCTGCCTATGCGGTGATCACACTGCAGACGGCTTACCTGAAGACCCATTACCCGGTCGAGTTCATGGCCGCCCTGCTCTCGGTCGAGCGCGGCAACCTGGAGAAAATGCCCCTGCTGATCGGCGAGTGCCGCCGACTTGCCATCCAGGTGCACCCTCCCGATATCAATCTCTCAAGCACGGATTTCGTGATCGAGCCCAGCGATTGCGGGACGCTGGCAGAGCAGCGTGAGCTCTTGGGCGAGAGAGAGCTCTCGATCCGGTTTGGTTTGGGCGCGATCAAGAATGTCGGCGACGGACCGGCCGCGGCCATCGTCGAGGCGCGAGGCGATCAGCCTTTCGAGGACGTGGATGACCTGGTCAACCGCATCGATCTGCGCCAGGTTAACAAGCGCGTTCTCGAGTGTCTGATTCGCGCAGGGGCTTTGGATAGCCTGGGCGAGCGCAACGCGCTGCTGGCGTCTCTCGACACCATGTTCGCCGTGAGTCAGGAGATCCACCGTGCGAAAGAGATCGGTCAGACCAGCCTCTTTGATCTGAACCCCGACGCCATGGCGCAAGCCACAGGCGCTCGGTTTGAGCTCACGACGACGGCACCGCCCCTGCCCGATAAGATCCGCTTGGCCGATGAGAAGGAGTTGCTCGGGTCCTACATGTCCAGCCATCCGCTCGATCTGCTTTCAAGGTACGTCGACGATCGGCTGACGCCCTTGTCCCATATCGAGGCCAGCATGGAGGGCCAGACCATCACCGTCGCCGGGGTCTTGGAGTCTGCTCGCGAGATCACGACCAAGAAAGGCGATCCGATGGCGTTTGCCCAACTCGAGGATCTCTCAGGCACCATCGAGTTGGTCATTTTCCCACGGAGCTACGGGGAGAGCCACGAGCTTGTGTCTGGCGATGCACTATTGCTCGTTCAGGCAAGAGTGGATATGCGCGACGGATCGCCCAAGCTGCTTGCAGAATCCATAGAGGCCTACAGCCTGCCACGCGAGGCAAGGGAACGTCGCACTCGCGATCCGAAACCCAGGCAGCTCATGCTGGAGATCCCCCTGGATGAGGAGCGCGACGCCGAGTCGCTCCAGCTCGCTGAGCAAGTGCTCGACCTGTTGGGCAAGCATGCTGGCGATGTGCCCTTTCGCGTGGCCCTCACAGGGCGCCACGGCCGTGTGGAGTTATCTTTCCCGCAGATGACGACAACCTACTCACGTAATCTGGAACGGGAGCTGATCTCGTTGGTTGGCCAGGAGCACTATGCCGTGTCCTGGGCCTCGTAGGGGAGCCGTCTCTCATGTTGACTCAAGATCCCCTGCAAGACACTCGTGATAGCAGCGGCCCGGCAAGTTGGCCACGTTGGGAATAGATCCGCTCCAGCCTTGCATCAGAAGGTACGTCACGGCGGTGTGATATGCCACAGATCGCTTTCCTGAGCCTCTATGTCCTCCTGATTCTACTCGCCGCCTCGACCGTCGGATTGGTCGCGCTTGCACGACGGCGCTGGGTGCAGGGCCCCATGGCGCGTGATCAGATATCCTACGAAGAGCTGCGCCAGAAGTGGGATGGCAGCATCAGCGAGGCGCTGATCGCGCATCATCGTGTCACCGTCAGTATGCTCGAAGAAGTGCCGGCGCATCTTCGCACGATGACCATGCGACGCTATGTTGATAGCCACAAAGACAAAGATCTGCTGTTTGGCGCCGATCCTCCCGTGATCGAGCCAGTCAGGGCTCTGGCCTTGCAGCGCTTTGCCAATAGCTGGGTGGCCCTTCTCGAGCGGATCGCATCGCCAGAGAGCGCCGGTCCCATGGCGGCACGCCTGGTCGAGCAGTTGTGTGACCTGCTGGGATTCACGCCCTTGGAGAGCCGCATCTACCACATGTTCCCCGGGTACCTGGTTCAGGCGCCAACGGTGCGGCTCAGCATTCCGCGGCGCTTTCCGATCATCTTCCTGCTCAAACCGCGCCTGACGCCAGGCGACCTGCGCGATCTGCGCGATCTGATGCATGTCCTTGGCGCCACTTCCTTCTTCGCAATCTTGGTGGTGGTCGGCGACGAGAGTCTGAATAGGTCGGATGTCGAGAGCTTGAACTCAAGCATCCGGCGGGGGGCCGAAGACTTTATTGTCTTGGCTTATCGGGATCTAGTGGAGCTCTTTATGGCTGCCGATCCCACACGTCATCTGATGGAGCTCATTCTGGCGCAAGTAGACCTCACCGTGGTATCACCCTATGTGACCTGGGGACCTGTGTCAGAGAACATGTTCTTTGGGCGTGACTATGAACTCAAGGCGATCTTGCGCACCATTCGAGATCGCAGTTTCGCGATCGTAGGTGGACGCAAGATCGGCAAGACCTCCGTGCTAACTCAGGTTCAACGCCTCATGGACCAGACTACCACCGATGCGCCCATCTATCTGGACTGCCAGCACGTTACCAACTATACCGAGTTCTTTGAAGCTTTGGCCATCAAATCTCAGATAGAGATTGGCTCAAATGCGCCCGATGTGCTCAGGCGGGTAGCGGTGCGATTGCGTGTAAGGCAGCCCAATAGAAACGTCGTCATGCTTCTGGACGAGGTGGATCAGTTGCTGCATTACGATGAGGGGAACCAGTGTCGGCTGTTCAAAGTGTTTCGTGCCCTTTCACAAGAGGGGTTGTGTCGGTTTGTGCTCTGTGGCGAGCGGCGACTCAACAACGCCCTACATGACCCAGGATCTCCGTTGTTCAATTTCTGCAACATCATGCCGCTAGGCCATCTCTTGCCCCAGGATGTGAGGCGCATCGTGTTGGGCCCCATGGCGACGATGGGCGTCATACTGGAGAACCCAGAAGCACTGGTTGAGGAGATCATAGAGCTGTCCTCGTGTCATCCCAACATCGTGCAGGCTTTCTGCCAGATGCTCATCGTGCACATCAATGAGCGTGGAGACCGGAGCATCAAGATGCAGGATGTGGCCGATGTACGCAGTTCGGAGCAATTCCTCGACTTTTTCTTCGAGGTGATCTGGGGCAATGCGACTGGGCTGGAGCGACTCATCACGGTGATCGAGGCAGGGGAGAGGTGCTTCAGCAGTGAGGATGTGATCCGGAACTTGAGGGAGCAGGGCTGTGACATCCCTGCCGTAGAGGTGCAAGAGGCGCTCAAGATGCTGGCGCTCTTTTCCATTCTCAAGAAGGACAAGCAGTGCTGGACATTCGCGGCCCATTCGCTGCCTCGGCTGATGAACGAGGCCAATCTGGTTGCGGTGTTCAGGCAGGGCTTGGTTGATGCCCTGGCCGCCGAGCGGGCGAGATGACTCGGCCCACGGATCGCGCGGATCTACTGCGCCGGCAGCACGCCGATCCAAAAGTGATGGGGCAAGACATAGCCGGAAGCGAGGATTTTGATCGTCTCCAGAGAGGGCGATTCGTCGCTTAGGCAACTGGGATGTACGTAGCAGACATTGGGGGGCGCCCCATATTTGGTCTGGTAATAATGGGCGGCCTGCTCTACCTTGTGTGCAAGTGAGCGGCCAGAGGAATCATCGAACCACAACATACCTTTGGAAAGCATGTGCCCGCCTCATCTTCTATCTACGACGATGTCCGCTTTCGGGCAACGTCCCTGTCTTGCCCTGGGGTTTGGGGCTCCGCGTGGCGCGCTCGCTGGCCAGGGCCACCGACTCTCAGGCAGTTGTGGGCAGAGCCTGATAGTGGTTGATACAAAAGAGACGGGCGGTCCCATTCGGCGAGGCACGCCATGCGGCGCCTCAAGAACATTTGTTCTAGAGACATTATACACGAACAAATGTTCTATGTCAATCATCAATTTCGGTTTTGGGCCCTTATGAAAGAAGACCTTCAGGTTATTGTGTTGGCGGCCTCACAGGGCGCTCACGCGGGCGTAGAGTATCCGCGCGCCTTGCAGCGTCTTGGCCCCAAGGCGATCATCGACTATGTGCTGGAATGGGCGCAGCATTTCGCACCTCCCGAGCAGATCCACATCATTGTGGGGTATCGACACGAGGCCCTCGAGCGTCATCTCGGCCCAGACTACAACTTTGTGCTCCAGGGCGAGCCCCTGGGCACCGGACATGCGGTCTGTCAGGCCTATCCCGCGCTCAAGGACTATGTCGGCGACGTGTTGATTCTGTATGGTGATACCCCGCTGTTTCGCCTCTCATCCCTTCGGGGTTTGCTCCTTCGCCACCGTCTCAAGCAGGCCCACCTGACGCTTTTCACCTGCGTAACCGACCTCGCACTGCCCTATGGACGTGTGATCAGAGATGAGGGCAGGCAGATCACCAGCGTGGTCGAGGAGTCCGAGGCCAGCGCCGAGGTGCGTCGCATTCGCGAGCTCAATCTTGGCGCCTATGTGGCGCGCGCTGGGCCACTCTTTGATGTCTTGAAGGACATCGCCTGTGGTCCTATGGCTGAGGAGCATGCGCTTACCGATGTGGTGCGGCACCTGGTGGAGCGAGGCCACACCGTCGAGGCCTATCAAACGAGCGATGAGGACGAGGTGCTGGGCATCAACACGCGCGAGGACCTTGAGGCGGCTGAACTGATCCTGCAGAAACGCATCCTAAGGCCCCGGCGACTCGAGGAAGAGAATATCATCACCTTTGGCACCGGTGGCTGGCGGGCGGTCATCGGCGAGGGCTTTACGCTGCATAACGTCCGGCGCCTCTGCCAGGCGCTGGCGAATCGGCTCGTGCGCGCCGGCCTGGAGCAAAAGGGTGTGCTCATCGGCTACGACCGCCGATTTCTGTCAGAGGACGCGGCCCAGGCGGCCGCCGAGGTGTTTGCAGGCAATAATGTCAAGGTTGCCTTGCTCAAGGAGCCCGCCCCCACTCCCCTGATCACCTTTGCGACGGTGCGCGAGCGTGCGGCGTACGGTCTGGGCTTTACGGCCAGCCACAATCCCCCGCAATGGAACGGCCTCAAGGTGTTCAAAGAGGACGGCTCTCTGTTGCTGGACGATGAAACAGAGACCATCGAACGGGAGGCCAACCGCCTGACAGATGAGGATATCGTCAAAGTAGAGCTTCCGCTTGCGGTCGGGTCGGGGCAAGTGGCCCTCCGAGATTACACAAACGAGTATGTGGACGCGGTCGAGTCGCTGGTCGATATGGAGGCGATTCGCCAGGCCGGCCTGCGGGTGCTGGTGGATCCGATGTACGGCGTGGGAGAGCTGACCATCGATATCATCCTGACCGAGGCCCGCTGTCGAGTCGCCACGATCCATGGCCGACACGACCCGTTGTTTGGCGGCCGCTCGCCGGCGCCCAACCTGGATGCGCTGGGCCTGTTGGTGCATGAGATCAAGGAGAGCCGCTATGACCTGGGGCTGGCGACTGACGGCGATGCGGATCGCATCGCCATCGTTGACGAGCGCGGGCAATACGTGCCCGTCAACGATCTGTTGGCGCTGATCTACTGGTATCTACACGAGGTACGCGGGCAAACGGGGGGCGTGGTGCGCAACTTGGCCACGACCCACATGTTGGATCGCCTGGCGCGGCGCTTTGGCGAGCGCTGCTTGGAGGTGCCGGTTGGCTTTAAGCATATCGCCGCCGGCATGCAAGAGACCCAGGCTATCCTGGGGGGTGAGAGCAGCGGCGGCCTAACCATCCGAGGCCACATCTTGGGCAAAGACGGCATCCTTTCGGCCGCTCTCATCGTGGAGATGTTGGCCAAGACGGGGCAAAGGATCTCCAGCCTGCTTGAGCAGGTGTTCGCCCTCATAGGGAGACTCTACATGGTCGAGCACAACATGCCGGCCACGCCCGAAATGCGCGCGCTCTTTCCGCGCTTGCTTGGCCAGCGAAAGATCGCCGAGATCGCCGGTTTGTCGGTGCGCGACATTCTCACGATCGATGGCACCAAATTCCTGTTTGACGATGACCAATGGCTCTTGTTGCGCTTCTCGGGCACCGAGCCGCTGCTGCGCATCTTTGCCGAGGCCCAATCGCCCGAGCAGGCCCACGCATTGGTCGCTGCAGCCCTCGCGCTTCTGCCCATGGCCTGAGCAAGCGACCTTGAGCTCCCAGAGCTTTCTCTGGCCGTCATGTGCAAAAGCTGTGCAGACCTTCATCTGTTCTGCGAGTCCCTGATCCTGCCGCTATCAACGGGAGTCAGAGCATGGCCTGGATCGACCTAACGATCCCCTATGGCGACCGTCATGTGAGCTTTGGCGTGCGCCAGAGCGCGCTGAGAGGGGTGTTCCAGCCCAAGCCCATGGAGCCCGCAAAGGACGCATGCGCCGAGATCGCCCGCGCCCTCTCGGCGCCCATCGGGGGGCCCATGCTGCAGGGGTTAGCCGTGTCGGCGCGGCGCGTTGTCCTGGTGGCCGACGATCTGACACGCGCTACACCTACGCAGCTCATCCTACCCCTGCTGCTCGAGGGCCTGCATGCAGCCGGCATTCGAGACGATGCCATCGAGGTAGTGATCGCCTTGGGCACCCATCGGGCTATGTCGCCAGATGAGATCGAGACGCGCTTCGGAGCGGAGACGGTGCGGCGTGTGGCGGTGCATAACCACGACGCCTTTTCTCCCGACGCGCTGGCCGATCTCGGGCGGACGCCCTCAGGCGTGCCGGT
>JAFGLK010000366.1 GCA_016928125.1 Anaerolineae bacterium | reverse complement strand
TCGTCAGAACCACAGGGGCGGCTGCCAGGCCCGCTGCATCTGGGCGCGCAGCTCGCCTTGTACATGGCGGCATGCTTTCGGGCGATCAGGCGCCAGTCGAGCGCCTCAATCCACTCCTGACAGGCCCGTCGCATGTCTGCCAGACCGGCCGAACTCACCTGCGCCAGGGCAGCCTTCAGGCCCTCAGGGTGATCGGGGTCGTAGAGCAGCCCACGTTCATTCTCGCCCACCCACTGTGCAAAGCAACCCAACCGAGGCGCGATGATAGGCACCAAAAAGGAAAACGAAAGGATCGCCGCCCCCGACGTGGTCACGTGGCGATAGGGCAAAACGGAGATGTCGCTGGCTTTGAAGAAGAACTGAAGCTCATCCTCGGCGACAAAGTCGAGCTGCAGCCGAACACGGGAATCCTCCGATGCGAGAGCGCGAATGGCCTCCGCGTACTCAGGCTCCTGGGCCTCGCCAGCGATGAGCAGAATCGCATCGGGATCCTCCAGCGTCCGAAAGGCGGCGATCAGGTCCTCGATCCCTTTGTATGGCCGCACCCGGCCCAGACACAGGAAGACGAGGTTCTCTTCAGGTAGATTGAGCCCATCTCGGGCTTGGGCCCGCGAGCACTCGTTGGCATAGGCCGACACATAGTTTCCGTGAGGAATGACGTACACCCCGCGGCGACGGCCCCAACGCGCTCCCAGGGTCGCGGCGGTCTCGTCATCGTGCACGTGAATCCCATGCGCCAGGGCAAATAGGATGCGATGGCCCAGCCGTGTCAGGTTTGCACGGTGGCCCTCGTGCTGCTCCAGATTGTGGAGCGTATAGATGATACAGGTGCCAGACAGACGGGCCAAAAGCAGGGCAAGCATCACGGAAAGCCAGCGCTTGAGGCTTTGCCGGAGCGTTGGGTAGGTGAAAAGCAGCTCTAACCAGTGGATATGCAGCACATCCAGGTGGCCACGCTGGCGCCAGACCCATCCAAGGGAGAAATGGTCGGCGACTTCAGGGGCCAGACAGAGGTCGGGTTGGCTCAACCCCTCGCACAACAAGGTAACGTACGGGTTGCGCTTGACGCGGGAGATGATCACCACCCGGGCCCGCTCAGCTTGGGGTGGCCGCTCTCTGTCACTGTGTGGGCTAACTGGACGCATTCCGCTCGCTCCATTGGGTACAGCCGGGCCACGGGGCCAGAGGTGCGGCTGATGGGCTCGGCACGTCCATGTTCAGTCAGATCCGGAGCTTCCCGGCCGGGTGGGGCGCTGCATGGCGACGAGCCCAGTAGAGCCGCAGATCGCGCACCGTGACGCTGGTCGCCTTGCCGACCAGGTAGCGAAGCTCGGGATCATAGACGTACATCAGAGCCAGATACATGCCCAGGGCCAAGCCACCCGTCAGGGGCAGCGAGACAAACGGATGGATGTGGCCTTCGCTCCAGAGATAGAGCTGGTGCCCAAGGAGTGCCGTTCCCAGGGCAGCGATGAGCATTGGCAGCAGGATCTCGACATAGTTCCGCCAGGGGGCTCTGACGATCCGATTGGTCAGGGCGAGGCTCAAGCAGAAATCAACCAGCGAGACCGCGGCCGACAGCGCCGCCACTCCGATGATGCCCCGCCATCGAATCGCTGGGTAGAGCAAGGCCGCCATCATCAGCAGACGCCAGCCGGCGATGTAGAGCAGCCACTTGGGCTTGCCACCCGCCTTGAAGACATTGCCCATGTTCACAGCGATGGCGCGCGCCAGCCCATAGATCGTCATCAGTTGCAGAGGCAGCACCGCAGGGAACCACTTTTTGCCGTACGCCTCCACGATAAAGTTCTCGGCGAACACCATGGTGATCATGGCGATCGGGAAGGCCGCCAGAGACACGTACTTCATGCTTTTGAAAAAGGCATTGGCGAGCCTGGCGGCGTCATTCTGCACACGGGAGAAAGCCGGGAACATCACCTGGCTGACAACCCGGCTGAGATGCGTGGCGGGCAGGTTGGATAGATCATAGGCCAGACTGTAGGTCCCCAAGGCCGTATTGCCGTCAAAGCGCCCCACAAATGCATCGTCGATGTTGGTGACAAAGAACACCATGATCTGACTGCCGATGATGTGCTTGCCATACTCCCACAGCTCCCTGGCCACAGCGAGGTTAACGCGCAGACGTGGGCGCCAGGGGCAAAAGAACCACACGACCAGGGCGATGACCAGCGCGGTGATCAACTGGCCATAGATGATCGACCACACACCATAGCCGACGAGGGCCAGCACCACCGAGATGCTCGAGCCCACTACGCCTCCGATCATCTCGGGGATCACCTTTCTCTTGAACCCCATGCCTTTGGCCATCAACGTCAAGGGCACCTGGCTGACGGATGAGATGATCAGCGTGAGCGACAGCACTCGCAGCACCTGGACGAGCGCATCCGTGTGGAAGAAACTCGCGATCCAGGGAGCCGAGAGCCAAGCCACAGCGTAGAGCACGATGCTGCTCAGGATTACGAAGACGAAGGTGGTATTGGCTGCCTCCTCGACATCCTCCTTGCGATAGATGAGAGCGGAGCTAAAGCCCAGCTCTTTGAACAGCTCCAGCACACCGATGATCAGCGAGGCATAGGCGACCAGGCCGAAATCAGCGGGCACCAGCAGGCGCGCCAGGATCAGCTTGCGCAAGAGAGAGAGCCCTCGGGAGGCAAAGTTGGCCAGGGTCACCCAGACCAGGCCGAGGCCAACTTGGCGCGTGAGAGACTGCCCTCCAACGCTCATGTGTATCACTCCGATCTCAGAAAAGCCGATCGCCCAGGCAGCACATCACGTGCGACCGGCGGATTTGGTACCCACTAGAACGAAATCCCGGCCAAACATCGCCGGCCACACATGCGCCAGCCAGGTGATCAAGGGCCGCAAGCGTCGCTTGCGCCAAAGCGGAGGATAGAACTCGCGCGCCCAAAGGCTGGGGCTTCCATCCACCGTAATCACCGCGATCCCTCTCTCCCGCAAGAGCGCCGTCGCCTCGCGCACGGTGAAAAAGCGCAGATGCATACGGTCCGTAGGCGAGTTCGCCAGATAGG
>JAFGLK010000365.1 GCA_016928125.1 Anaerolineae bacterium | reverse complement strand
GTGCCACGGCGCGCCCATCGAGGTGCAAGCGGACGGGACCCTGTCGGCGGCCAATTGGCCGAACACCGGCATCGGGCGAATCAACCCGGACGGAAGCTCGGGCGCTTGTTCGACCTGCCACACCCGACATCTCTTCGCCCTTGAGGTCGGTCGCGAGCCGAGTAGCTGCGGCAACTGCCACATGGGACCGGACCATCCGCAGAAAGAGATCTACGAGGAGAGCAAGCACGGCGTCGCCTTTGTGGCCAACCGCGATAAGATGAATCTGTCGGCCGATCTCTGGGTGCTTGGAGAGGACTATGCCGCCGCGCCGACGTGCGTCACGTGTCACATGGGCGCTGTGCCCGGCCTCGAAGCTAGCCACGACGTCGGTCTGCGCATCGCGTGGACGTTGCGGCCGGAGGTCTCGGTCCGGCTGGAGGATTGGGAGGCGCGGCGCGAGAGCATGACGCAGGTCTGCCGACAATGCCATTCGCCCAGCTTCTACACAAACTACCTGGGCCAATTCGACGATGCGGTCGAGCTGTACAATGTCAAGTTCGCGAAACCGGCGCTGCAGATCATGCAACGTCTGCGAGAGGCTGGCAAGATCACGGCCCTGAACTTTGACGAGCCGATCGAATGGACCTACTTTTACCTGTGGCATCACGAGGGGCGCCGCGCGCGCCACGGCGCGGCCATGATGGGCCCCGATTACGTGCAGTGGCACGGCTTTTACGAGGTGGCCGAGCGCTTTTACATCGAGTTCGTGCCCGAAGCCGAGGCGCTCTTGCCCGGCATCACGGAGCCTTTTCTGCAGGCCGATCACCACGAGTGGCGCAAAGCCTCACCCTGAGGGATTGGCCATGAGCACGGCGTGGCGCTTCCCTTGACGCCAAGGATGGCGCCATCTTGCCGACGACCCTCTACAAGAGCCCTAGCTCCTGGGCGCGCGCCACAGCCTGCACGCGATTGCCCACGCCCAGCTTGCCGTAGATGTTCGACGAGTGGGCCTTGACAGTGCCCACGGCCACGATGAGACGCTGGGCGATCTCCTGGTTGGTGAACCCCTCAGCGATAAGCTGAAGGACCTGCAGCTCTCGTTCGCTCAAGGGCTCGATGAGCGGCTGCTCTGGGAGACCAGGGGGAAAGGCCGCTAGCAACCGCTCCACATAGTCCAGATGGAAACCTCGCTGGCGAGCTTCCTCGAGCAATTGCGCCATGCGGGGGCCTTCATCCAGAAAGGTGCGCACATAGCCGCTGGGTTCCGCCTGAGCCAGGGCGCTGGTGAGCGCCATCAGAGCAGGTTCTACCTGCCCCAGAGCGCGCAAAGCGAGCGCCCGCAAGATCTGCACCTCCATCTCCCTTCGACTGGGACGCCAGCCGAACCGCTCGATGCCCGCCAAGAGCCCATCGAGGAGACGGAGGGCCTTGTCGTAACTGCGCTCTACGATATGGATCCGGGCCAGGGCCACAAGTCGATGGTGGACCAGATGGTAATCGAAATAGCTCAGGTCCGGGCTCAGGACGCCTCCTTCTGCATCGGGATCGCCGCCAGCCTCCCTCAGCCAGTAGCGAGCCGTCTCTGACTGACCGAGCATGCTCCACACCCGCACCTGCAACAAAGCCACGAACTGATCATCCAGTTGGGTCACATCCGACTTCTGGGCCAAGCCCTGGGCCTGAGAAAAGGCATCCACAATGCCCTCTCCATCGCCCTGAGCCAAGCGCAGGAGCGCCAGACTACAGTAGCCGTCGATCGAGACGGTGTCGCCCCAGCCCCGGAGGCATTGTAGCCCTTCCGTCAGCAGGCGCTCGGCCCGGTCGAGATCGTTCCACTCGCGCGCCAGCTCCGCGAGCATCACGAGTGCCATGCCAGCGATCGGAAGACGAGCGCCGCGCTCGTCCACGGCCAGGTCCAGCACCCGCTCATAGAGGGACTGGGCGTCGTGAAGGCGCCCCTGTCGGATGTACAGTTCACCCAGGTTGCAGAGGCTCATCACACTGAGCCAAAGATGGTCCGCCATCTGGCCGCCCCGCAAAAGCTCCCCAATGGCCTGACCGCTGGCATAGAGATCGAGGTCCGCCATCCGCGACAAGGTCAGGACCCAATGGGTCACGCTCCAGAGAAAGCGGTCATCTTCAGAGAGATGCTGCCTGGCCCGCTGGGCGAGAGCATAGGCGTCGGCGATTCGCCCCTGAAGCAGGGCGACGAAGCCCTGCAGTGGAAGCACCCACTGAGGGGCGCTGTGCTGTAGATGGCTCAGGCGCCCCTCGACGGCGCCCAGAGAGTAGCTGCTCAGCAACTGCGCCCAGATGTACGCCAGATTCAGCGGCAGCCGGCGCCTCACCATCTCCTCGGGCAGCTGCTCGAGCCAGTGTAGAAGCGTGGCCGCCTCGCCTCGCAGGAGCGTGGCGTCGGCCATCTGCTCGATACACTCCGCCGCAGCCTCCAGATCGCCGGCGCTCAACAGGTGGGGAATGGCCTCGGCAGTGGCGCCTTGCGCCACATGCCACTGAGCGGCGCGCCGATGGAGCTCTGGACCCAACTCGGGCAGGTCTTGCTTGAGGCGCTGGCGCAGCAGATCAGCAAAGAGACGGTGATAGGCGTACCATTGGCGCTGGGTATCCAGCGCCGAGATGAACAGGTTGGCCGCCTGGAGCTGTTCCAGTGTCCCTTGTCCATCGGCCCGGCCGGTGATCGCATCGCATAGCGAACCGCAGAGTCGAGGCAAAATGGAGGTCTTGATCAGGAACGTGGTCAGCGCCTCGGGCTGACTGCGCAGCACCTCCTCGAGGAGGTAATCGGCGATGTAGGCCTGATTCCCCGCAAACGCCGCCACAAAGCCAGCGCGATCCGACGTGCGCTGCAGCGAGAGCCCGGCCAATTGCAGTCCCACGACCCAGCCTTCGGTACGAGCGGCCAACTCGGCCGTTTCCGCAGCCGATAGCTCCAATCCCATCACCTGCCTGAGAAAGGCTGCGGCCTCGTCGGGCCGAAAGCGCAGATCGGCCACGCGAATCTCGACAAGCTGATTCCGCGCGCGCAGGCGAGCCAAGGGAAGAGGGGGGTCGGCCCGCGTCGCGATGTAGAGATGCACCTGCGGCGGCAGGTGTTCGAGCAGGAGCCGCAGCGCCTGATGCACCGGGCGCGCCTGGATGAGATGATAGTCATCCAGCACCAGGACCACGTCGCTCGGCAGCTCGGCGAGTCGGTTGACCCAATGGGCCAGAATCGGCTCGAACGCGGCCGACTGGGGAGCCTGGAACGAAAGGGACGGCGGCTCAGCCATGTCGGGGGCCAGCCGCTTGAGGGCCGCCGCCAGGTAGACCGCAAAGCGCGCCGGGTCATTGTCGCCTTCATCGAGAGAGAGCCAGGCCGCAGGAAGCTCCAGACGGCTGATCCACTCGGCCAGCAGGGTTGTCTTGCCCGAGCCAGCCGCGGCGGAGACGAGCACCAGCCGGCGCGACAGTCCCTGATCGAGTGCGTCAAGCAACCGCGTCCGTGAGATGGCCTCGCGTCGCGGCGGCGGCGCCATCAGCTTGGTGCGAATCAGGGGCTCAGCCACAACACATGCTCCGCCGATGGAGGATCGATCCATGCCTATGGTAGCACACTTTGGGGCATGAGGCGAGGGCGTCCAAGAGGAGCATCCCTCAGCTACTCCGCCCTTTCGGCGTCGTACTCTACCCTTGCCACCGCCCTACTACAATCTCGCACGGACCCTGAGTGACGCGCGCCTGCCCGATCTGGACAGGAGACCCCAGGGCTCTTACAATGAGGCCACGGCCGTTTTCGGGCGATAGAGGGGCCGCGAAAGGGGGGCGCATGGCACGAGATGACCGACGCGCAGAGGGCGTGCAGCGGGATTGGTCCCGCATCGTCCAGGAGTTCCAGATCGAGAGCGACCGGGCGGCAGCCCTGGTGGCGGCCGCCCTGATGGATGCCAATCTCGAGTCGCTGCTGCGCTCGTACCTGGTGGCCGACCAGAGCGAAGTCGAGATCATACTGGGCACGAATCTCCAGTCTCTGGGCGGGCGCGTGCGGGCCGCTTACTGTCTGGGGCTGATCAGCGAGGATGAGATGCACGATCTCCGCCTCCTTAAAGAGATC
>JAFGLK010000364.1 GCA_016928125.1 Anaerolineae bacterium | reverse complement strand
GCGCCCGCCGCCAACCCGGCGATGGTCCCCTCCACAAACTCGGGCAGGACGTTGTTCGTGCCGGTCGAAATGGGCAGCAGAGGCGTCTCCCCAGCCCCTGCCGACACCACCCGCACGGTGCCGTCGCCGCCCAGCACGATGATGCAGCCTACGCCCTCTGTAGCCAGCATGGCGGCCGCCCGCTGCGAGTCGTGTGCCCGATTGGTGGCCGGCATATCCAGAAACGTCACCTGCGGGATGCGTTCTCCGCTGTGCTCCAGGCCGCGCAGCGCCTGTTGCCCCAGGCGATAGGTATCGGGCATCATGTGCACGCACTCTACGCCGACGGCGCCCAGTCCGATCAGAGCCCGACGGATGATCCCGACCTTGCCCTGATTGTCCACCGTCGTCGCATAGCTCACGAGGCGGCGAATGTCCTTGCCCGAGCCGGGGTTCGCGATGATGCCGACCGCGGCGCCCTTGACCTGCAGCTGAGGTCGCAAACTCACGTCCGACCCTCGAAAAACGCCTGCACCTGAGCTGCCGACGGCAACGAGGTCTGAGCGCCCAGCACCGTGGTCGCAAGCGTTCCCGCGCAGGTGGCATAGCGTACCGCTTCGTCTAGGTCCAGGCCCTTGAGCAGGGCCACCGCCAGCCCGCCCACAAAGGCATCGCCCGCCGCGGTGGTGTCCACCACCTGAACCTGGCGCGCCGGGACGTGGACGGCCTCATCTGGCGTCACCAGCAAGGCGCCCTGCGCCCCCAGCGTGACGATCCCCACGGGAATGCCCATGTCCACCAGAGCCTGTCCGGCCTGGGTGGCGCTGGGCAGATCGCGGACCACGACGCCCGTGAGCAACTCGGCCTCCGTCTCATTGGCCACCAGATAGTGCACGCCCTGTAGAAAGCCTGGCTCGACAGGGTAGGCTGGCGCCGGATTGAGGATCACGGGCACACCCGAGCCCTGGGCTAAGGTGAGCGCGCCACGCACCACAGGCAAGGGGATCTCGAACTGCATCACCAAAAGGCGCGCTCCAGCGATCAGATGGGCGGCGTTGTCGACGTCGTCCATGCTCACCCGGCCGTTCGCGCCTGGGGCCACGATGATCGCATTCTCGCCATCCTGGGCAATGGCGATGAGCGCGATGCCGCTGGGCGCAGCACTGTCGGTTGCGATGTGAACTGTGCCCACGCCCTGGGCTTGCATATTGGCCACCAAGAGCGGGCCAAAGCTGTCCTGGCCGACCCGCCCGATCATCTCCACCGAGGCCCCCAGGCGCGCGGCTGCGGCTGCCTGGTTGGCGCCCTTGCCGCCAGGGATGGTGGCAAAGCCCTCGCCAGGCACCGTCTCGCCAGGTCGGGGGATATGGGCGGTGCGCACCACCAGATCCATGTTGAGGCTGCCCAGAACCACCACGTCGGCCATGTCCGCGCTCCTAATCAGGGACTCATTGTCGCGATTCTATCGGCATTGCGTGCGCGCGTCAACGCGCCTGGACGTCGCGAGATGGGCCCGGGGTGGCGTGGCCCTCTTGCGCACGGGCCATAAAACGTGCGCGATGCACGATGAACCGCTCATGCTGTCCCGCGCCGATGCGCCTGAACACCCCCGTACAACAAAAGGGCCGAGTTGTGAAAACACTCGGCCCTCAATCCAGGCACAGATCATTCCGGTTGGGTGAACCTACACCTCACCCACGTGTCCATCCGAGCCGTCGCCGGGCACCAGCGCCGTGTCGGCGTTGACGATGGCCTCCAGCATGGAGGCGTCGATGGTCTCTTTCTCAATGAGCACGTTGGCGATAGCATCCAGTCTGTCCCGGTGAGTGGTGAGCACCTGCAGAGCGCGCTGGTAGGCCTTGTCTACGATCTCCTTGATCTCGCTATCGATCTCGGAAGCGACACGCTCAGAATAATCGCGCTGCTCAGAGATCTCTCGCCCCAGGAAGATCAGCTCCTCCTTCTGCCCAAAAGTGCGTTGGCCCAAGCTCTCAGACATGGCGAATTGGGTCACCATAGCCCGGGCGATGCGCGTGGACTCGCGCAGGTCGCTTCCCGCGCCGGTGGTGACATCGCCGAACGCAATCGTCTCTGCCGCGCGTCCCCCGAGCAGGCCGGCCAGCCGATCGTCCAATTTGGACTTGGACATCATCGTATCGTCGTTCTCCGGCAGCGTCATCGTATATCCACCGGCCATCCCTCGTGGGATGATGGTCACCTTGTGGACCGGGTCGGCATTCTCCATCTTGAGCATCACCAGGGCATGCCCCGCCTCGTGATAGGCGGTGATCTTTTTCTCTTCCTCACTGATCAGACGGCTCTTGCGCTCCGGACCGGCCACGACGCGTTCGACCGCCTCCTGAAACTCTTCCATGCCGATCATACGCTTGTTGCGTCGCGCGGCCAGGATGGCCGCCTCATTCACCACGTTCTCGATATCAGCGCCCGTGAACCCCGGCGTCTGCTTGGCGAGCACGGCCAGATCGACTTCCTTTGAGAGGGGCTTCCCGCGCACATGCACGTTGAGGATGGCCTCGCGCCCCAGACGATCGGGCCGATCGATGATCACACGACGGTCAAAGCGCCCCGGTCTGAGCAAAGCTGGATCGAGGATATCTGGGCGGTTGGTGGCCGCCAACACGATCACCTTTGTGTCGGTATCAAAGCCATCCATCTCGACCAGGATCTGGTTGAGGGTCTGCTCACGCTCATCGTGGCTGCCGCCCAGGCCCGCGCCGCGTTGCCGACCCACAGCGTCGATCTCGTCCACGAAAACGATGCAGGGGCTGTTGCGCTTGGCCTGATCGAACAGATCGCGCACACGGCTCGCGCCCACGCCCACAAACATCTCAACAAACTCTGAGCCGCTGATGCTGAAAAAGGGCACGCCCGCCTCGCCAGCGACGGCACGCGCCATGAGGGTCTTGCCTGTACCCGGGTGGCCCACCAAGAGCACGCCCTTGGGGATGCGTGCGCCCAAGGCAGAGAATTTGTCAGGATCCTTGAGGAATTCGACGATCTCCTGCAGCTCTTGCTTGGCCTCCTCAGCTCCGGCCACATCCTCAAAGGTGCTGGTGGGTCGATCGCCGGTGAACATGCGGGCCCTGCTTTTGCCAAACGACATGGCCTGGTTGTTGCCGCTTTGGGCCTGGCGCAGCATAAACATCAGGAATAGACCAATTAACAGAAGAGGCACGATATTGACGAGCACGAGCCCCCAGTTCTCCCAGAAAGCAGGGGGCATCACTTGAACGGTGCCAACGCGCTGCAGTTCCTCGGACGTGACGCCCAGTGCCTGAAGCGCCTCGCCAAGCCCCACGTTGGGCTCTTTGCGGGAGGTGAGACGAGTGCCATTGTTCAGCTCAATCCTGATGCCGCCGTCATTGGTCAGGGAGAGGGTCTTGACAGATCCGCTGGTGATGTACTGAGCCACCTGGTTCAACGCCACATCCCGGGTGTTCTCACCAGGCGACAAGAAGTTGGCCAGCAACGCGATGCTGGCGACGATGAGCAGGAGATAAACGAAGGAATTCTTGGTCCAGTTGGGTCTCATCTATGCACTATCCTCTAGATGATAGCGTGTCCCCAGGCCAGGGCGAAGCCTCAAGATATTACCATAATGAATTGTACCACAGATACTGGAAAAGGGGAAAAATCAGGGGCTGGTTCTGCCAATTAGCATGGCCTCACCCAGGGCAGCCAGCTTCCTCGGCAGCCCCTCTCAGCCGCGTCAGCTCATCCTATTTCTATCGCTTTTGACACAAAGAGACGAATGTGCCATAATCGGCTTGTATTCGAATAGGCCCTGGCCGTGTTGAGAAACCTCCACGACGACGAGTTGTCCGTCCTCGATTCTCTTCTAGAGCGTGGACCCCGGAACCTCTGCTGCGTGTATCGGGCTCTCACAGCAAACGTTGGTCGATCTGCGTCCTGACCCTCAGAGGACAAGAGACACCAACGCCGTTTGGACCATGGGCACAAACTCTGGGAGAAAAAGAGAATCGTGGAAAAGAAACTGTACGTCGGTAATCTCTCGTATGATACCACCGAGAGCACGCTCGAGAGCCTGTTCTCGCAAGCCGGTGAGGTAGTCGAGGCCGCCGTGGTGACCGATCGTGAGACCGGTCGCTCGCGAGGCTTTGGCTTTGTCGAAATGGCCGATGAGGCCGGTGCGGCTGCCGCCATCGAGCAGTTCAACGGCAGAGAGCTGGATGGTCGCACCATCCGCGTGGATGAGGCTAGGCCTCGCCGCTCTCGCGACGATCGCGGCGGCGGCGGTGGTGGTGGTGGCTACGGCCGCAGAGGCTGGTAGGACCCGTCACGCTGTAGAGCGGCGATGGGCCGCGCGATCTGAGGGAAGGCACCGCTTGTCGGCGCCGGTCCGCTGGGCCATAGCCGTCCGAACAGACAAGCTTTAGAGACAACCGCGCCTGGTATATCGCCAGGCGCGGTCCTCTATTTCCGAGATAGAGCG
>JAFGLK010000363.1 GCA_016928125.1 Anaerolineae bacterium | reverse complement strand
CTCATTGCCGTTGACATCGCGGATGTAGACTTCAAAGGGGTCGATCCATCCGAGAGTGCCCTGATCATCTACCTTACCCCAGGCGACATCGTAAGTCTGGATGCGATAGCGATAGATCAGCCGCAAAGGCGGGTCACATGCCAACGACGGGGGCTGAATGACCTGGTATACCGAGGCATAGTCGTTCGCCGTCAGCTCGTCTTCACAGGGCCTCTCCTCACCCAGGCGGGCCATGTGGCTCCAGAGCCCATCCCAACCCTGTCTGTAGATCACGTCTACTGACAACTCGCCTCTATCTACCCAGGCGCCGAGATCCCCCAGATCGAAATCAGCGTTGCCCAGTCCCTCCACATACACAAAGCTGTTCGAGCCGATGTCCGACCAAGTGGAAAGGCGGCCCGCCAAGTCCTTGGCCTGCGCACGGAAGTAGTAGAAGACGTTGGTATTCGGCGCTGAAAAGATACCTTGCGTGCTCGCCGTGCTGGCCTGCCACACCTGCCACGGACCACAGCCCGTCATCCGATACTGGAGACTGTAACTGGCGATGGATGAGCCGCTGTCTGTGCCGCCCCAGCGTACGTCGACGGAACTCGACTTGGCATACTGGCTCGGCAGCCACAACTGCGCAGAAGGAGCGTATAGATCGATTTTGTAGATCTCCCGCTTGTGCGGACGCTCTTCATTCCCTGCGACGTCGCGAGACCAGAACTCGATCTCATACTCGCCCTCTTCGCTGAGCTGCAGATCCACGCCGTTCCAGATCTGGAGCTCGCCGCCATTCACGCGATAGTACGTGTGGGCCACCCCGGACACGAGCCCTGGCGATCCATCAAAGGCGTCAAAGCAGAGCGAGACAGGCGAGACATAGTAGCCGTTTTCCCCAAGGGTGCCGCTGGGATCCGGGGCCGTGTCCGGTGCAATGCGATCCAGCTTGAGGGATACAGACCGAGCAGCGGTGTGGTCAACATTGCCGGCCCGGTCCTTGAGCCAGACGTAGACTGGCACCTGGCCATCCTGTTCGAGGGTCAGACCGGATATACAGCTCTGACCGCTGGTCAGTATGACAAAATCCTCATAGTCGGAGCCGCTCGCCGGTGCCTGGTCAAACTTGTAGTAGACGGTGCCAATGCCCGAGTAATTGTCCTCCGCCTGCCAACAGATCTCGAAATTGTTGACATTGGTCCAGTCGGCTGGCGTAGAGATCATATGACTGGGCGACGATGGGGCGGTCGAGTCGATTCTGACGGTCAGATTGCCCAAGGGAGGCAATTCCAGGTTGCCAGCCAGGTCCGTTGAGCGATAGTAGATGGTGTGACGGAGCTCTTGGGAATAAACGAAAACGTATGGGTCGCCGACGCTCACCGTTCTTGTCACCCAGGCACCTTGGTCCTCACGATAGTGGTACTGGGAGACACCACTGAGCCCATCTTCACCCGTCAGGGAGATCTCGACCGGACCGCGATAGTACTGCGGATCGTCGCCCTCAACGCCGTCGACTGTGTGGCTCGTGCTCGGCGACGTGATATCATACTGGAAGGCATCCGGCAATGAGCGATTCGCAAAAGGATCGGAATTGCCGGCTCGGTCCTGCAGCCAGATATAGATGGTGTGCTCGCCCTCGTCCGGCACCGACAGGTTGCTGAGGACTTGAATGCCCTCACCAGCCACGTAGGTGGGCTCTAGAGTCACTGTAGGGTCCACGTCGATCTGATAGTAGACGCCCGCGACACCACTCAAATCGGGCGGAACCGGGTTAAGCCAGGTAAGCCCAAAGACGCCGTTTTGGTTGGACCAGAGACCCGGATCGGCCACCAGATTTGTTGGTTGTCTGGGTGGCGTATCGTCGATGGTAAGCGAGATCGACTCGGGCAGCGAAATGTTGCCGACCAGATCTCGAGCTCGATACTCAAAGGTGTACTCGCCCTCCCCTCCGGTCCCATCAATGTGGATGGCATCGCCCACGGTCCATAGGGCATCACCCAGCCTGCGGTATTCGATTCGATCGATGCCGGTGAGGCTATCCGTAGCCGTGAGGGCAATGGTGACTGGTGGCTTGATGTACTCGCCCTCCTTGTCAGGGGTGGCCTCCACTTCGGGCGGCGAGAGGTCGATGCGGCAGATCGGATTGATGATCTGATGAGGCAATTCCTCATTGCCTGCCACATCGCGGGAGTAGAATTCGATCCTGTGAATCCCCTCCGTCGAGATTGAGGCCACAGTGTCTGATCGCCATGGGCCCCCATCCACGCGATAGCGTGTCTCGCCACCCCAGCCAGAGAGATCGTCGGTGGCGGTGATCGCCACGGTGACCGTCTCCGAATACCAGCCGCCAGCCGGCTCCGGAGGCGTCACGCTGTAGAAACTGGTCGGCGGCAGCATGTCGATGGGCACAGAGATCAGACGTGTCGCCTCGATGTTGTTTGCGTTATCCACAGAGTAGAATTCGTAATCGCGATCGTCGGTGGCCACAAACGAGATGCCCGAGTTCCAGAGCCCCCCTTCGCGTCGCCAGCGGGTCTCTTTGACCTGGGCATGGATATCCGTGGCGACCAAATCCACGGTGACCGACTGATTGTACCAACCACTGGGCGGCAATGCGGGAGAGAACTGGGCCTCGGTCGTCGGCGGCGTCGTATCATAGTAGGCGTGGGCGCTGCCGCGATGGTTGTGATCCTTAAGGCCTAGCGCATCCTCCAACCAAACATACAGGATATGGTCGCCCTCGGCGCTCACCGTCAGCCCTGTCAGCGACGTGATATCGGCCCCTGCCACCCGCGTGCCGTCCTCTGCATGGGCTGGTATCGTATCCCAGCGGTACCAGGCGGCCTCTACGCCCGTGTTGGTGGGGGGATTGGTCCAGGTCGCATCAAAGCCATTCACAGATGTCCAGGCGGCTGGGGCAATTTGCAGCCCTACAGGCGCTGCTGGCGCTATTGTGCCGTTATAGTAGAGGCTCACCGTGCTGCGATTGGCCTGATCCACGTTGCCGGCCGCATCCTCGAGCCACACATAGGCGGAATGCTGGCCCGGCGTGCCAACCGATACACCCGAAAGCGTGTGTATATCGGCGCCTTCAGCCGAGACGCTATAGTCCTCTCGGTTGGCCGGAGGGGCATCGAGCTTGGCATAGGCCCTTACGATGCCGGCCAGATCCGCCGGATTGCTCCAGTTGAGCGTAAAGCTATCGGTCGTCGTCCAACTTGCAGGATCAGCGGTCAGATCGAGAGGGGCATCAGGCGCGGAGGTATCGACCGTGATCGTATAGACTGGCGAGAGCTCCCAGTCAAAGTTGTAATCGCCCACGTGGAACTGGACCCAGTTCTGCGTGGCGGAATCGATCAACGCATCCAGAGTGGCCGTCATGCGGATGGTTGTCGAAATGGCGGTGCTATCCACCAGGGTCTCATCTGCAATCCAGTCAGTCCATGAGAGGCCTGCGTCGATCGTGTAACGGTAGGCCGTGGTGAAATCATACAACCCGTCTTGATCCACTACCGTGACAGAGACGGTCACGGGCAGACTCGACCACTCATCCGGAGCAGGCGTCTCCAAGGTCCAAGTCGAGGCCGCCAGCGGCTCAGAGGCCTTGGCATGCTGTGGCAGCACGACCAATAGGAGCAGTCCCACGCCAAGGCAAACGATAGAGGCGCCGACCAAGTGCGAGCGAGCTCGAGACGCCTGGGTGGGAGGATGCGGGCGACTCATACAGGGGTGCCTCTTTGCGGGACGCTTGGATTTGGGGGCGCTGAACTCGACCACAGATTACTCTTTCTCAAACCGATAGCCCAAACCTCTCACCGTCGTGATATGGCGCGGATTGGCCGGATCACGCTCGATCTTGCTGCGCAGACGCCGGATATACACCGCGATCTGGTTGCTGTAGCCCTCGTACTCGTAGCCCCAGGCATGGCTGAGCAGGAAATCATGGCTGAGCGTCCTACCTGCATTGCGCATCAGGCAATGCAGCAGACGAAACTCGATCGGGGTGAGATCCACGGCGCGACCCATCTCGAGGGCCACCCGGTTGCCTACTGGATCAAGGCGCAGCCCACCGACCGCCACAGCAGCGCTGGGATCATCGTAGACCGAGATCTCGCTACGGCGCAGAACGGCCTTGACGCGCACGATGAGTTCAGAGGGCTCGAAAGGTTTGGCTAGATAGTCGTCTGCCCCCAACTCGAGGCCCAACACCTTATCGGATGTCTCCCCTTTGGCTGAGAGGATGATGATCGGCACATCCATCGTCTGCCGTAAGATACGGCAGACCTCCAGGCCGTCCACCTCTGGCATCATCACGTCCAGGACGACCAGATCTGGATGGGCCGATTCGACGATCTCCAGAGCGGCCTTGCCATTGTCGGCTGTGGCCACTTCATAGCCTTCCTCTCGCAGCAGGAAGGACACCATTTTCAGATTGTTGCGATCATCATCCACGACCAGAATTCGCATGCTGCCTTTCCCTCGGTTGGCACCGGCGCATAGATCAGCCCTCCCCTGAGAGCCAAAGGGCCAAGCCCACAGCGGTGGTCATTATAACATCCCCGATCTGGACGAGCAAAGAGGTGGATGGTATCAAGACAGCAGGCAGCCGCTCAGCGGCCCCTCCTGATCTGCACTTATGACGAGTAGGCATGTGGAAAGATACGGATTGAGCTTGCCCGCTTAGGACGGCGCCCCATGGAAACGCTCGAGATAATCCCGTCGGATCTCACTCTCCGCCACGCGCCCGAGATCCAGCTCCGACACAATCAACTGCTCGCAATCCTGGTTGGCCTGGGCAAGCATCAACCCGAGTGGGTCGATGATCTGCGACACGACGATCTGCAGGGGCCCGGACACGTTGGCCGCTGCGATGAAACAACCGCTCTCAGCGGCGCGCGAACGCAGATGCGCCTCGAGCACAGGCACCTTCCAGGTGCAACTGCCGGCGCCATAGAAGCCCTGCATGACGATCTGGGCACCCCTATGGAGCAAAGCTCGATACCCTTCGGGAAAGCGGGCATCGTAGCAGATCTGTAGGCCGATCTTGATGCCGTGCATCTCGAAAAGAGTCGCCCGGCGGCCTGGCTTGTAGTAGCGAGTGTCCGCTGCCATCAGATGAGCCTTGTCATAGGTGGCGACAGTGCTTCCCGAATCGTCATACACATACAGCCGATTGACCCATCCATCTTCGTCCCAGGCCTCAGTTCCCACCACCGTCCATAGACCGAGTTCACGAGCCAGCGCCGCCAACGCCTCCAGGTGCTCCGCAATGGTGGGCCATTCGTGCAAACCTCTACCGTGGCCAATGGCGGGACTGTAGCCCGTCAACGCCGTCTCTGGAAACACGACGATCTCGACCCCAGACCGGGCACACTGCTGCATCGTCTCCCTTATCACACTGGCATTGGTCTCTATCTGGTCCGTCACGCGAATCTGCGCAGCTGCGACTCGCAACGTTGTGGCCTGGGACATATCTCGCGTCTCCATCGAAGGAAATATGCACTCAAGAGCAGGCGCATTCTAGCATGCGCACAAGTGCACAGCAAACGGATGCGCCTCCAGCGCGTGCTCAGCCACGGGCGTTCGGACTGCCACATGACATAACTAAGCTCTGGCTGAGATCGCACCTCGCGCTGAGCGGGTTCGTGCTCGGTATGTCAAGCCACCAGAACCCCGCCGTTCCGGCAGCCTTCATTTGTCTGGCCGAATTCTTTATGCTAGAATCACGCCAGATTGGGGCGTCGCCAAGCGGTAAGGCAGCGGCCTTTGGAGCCGCCATTCGGAGGTTCGAATCCTTCCGCCCCAGCTTATCTCCCTACTCCATGCGCCGGCTCATTGGATGAGCGGGAAGAAGGGCCGAGTCCATCCAGGCACGCCTCATGGACTTGGTCGTTTTTTTGTAGAGGAGTTGCCCCTATGATGGAAATGGCCGCTGTCATTCTGGCCGCAGGTCAGGGTACCCGGATCAAGTCGCGTTGGCCCAAAGTGCTTCACCCGGTGGCCGGTCGGCCGATGGTCCTCTGGTCAGTGCTCAGCGCTCAAGCACTGGGTGCCGGTGATATAGTCCTGGTGGTGGGGGCCGGCGCCGAGGCGGTTCAGGAGGTTGTGGGCTCTGACGTGCACTATGCCTTTCAAGCCCAGCGCTTGGGCACCGGGCACGCCACCCTGCAGGCGCGTGAGCAATTGCAGGGCAGGGCTGGGGTGATCATGGTGCTCTACGGAGACATGCCCACTCTGCGGCGCGATACCCTGAAACGTCTCCTCACGGTGCACCGCCAACGCAGGCCAGCCGTGACCATGTTGAGCGTCGAGTCCGACGATTCGATGGGCTTCGGTCGTGTGGTGCGCGACGACGGGGGCGCCGTGCGCGAGATCGTGGAGGAAGCCGTCGCTACCCCAGAGATCCTCGCTCTGCGAGAGCTGAACTGCGGCGTCTATTGTTTCGATGCGGCGTGGTTGTGGAAGCGTCTGCCGGATGTGCCCCTGACCCATCCCAAAGGCGAGTACTATCTGACCGATATGGTCGGTCTGGCCATCGCCGACGGACGGCGGGTAGAGACGGTCACGATCCAAGATGTACGCGAGGTCCAGGGCATCAACACGCGTGTGCACCTAGCGCAGAGCGAGCGCATCCTGCGCGAGCGGATCAATGAGGAGCTCATGCTCTCGGGCGTAACCCTCATTGATCCGGCCAGCACCTACATTGACGCGGACGTGCAGATTGGACAGGACACCGTGATCTGGCCTAATACCTATCTGCAGGGCGAGACGCGCGTCGGCGAGCGCTGCACCATCGGCCCTGGCTCCATCGTGCGCGACACGCGTATCGGCAACGGCTGCACGGTCCTGGCCTCGATGCTGGAGGAGTCCCTGCTTGAGGACGGAGCTGAGATTGGGCCCTTTGGGCATTTGCGACCGGGCGCCCACCTCGGTCAGGGCGTGCACATGGGCAATTTCGGCGAAGTGAAGAACGCGTATTTGGCTCCCGGCACAAAGATGGGGCACTTTAGCTACATCGGCGATGCCCAGGTAGACGAGGATGTCAATATCGGTGCGGGCGCCATCACCTGCAACTACGATGGCGAGCACAAGCACCGCACGACCATCGGCAGAGGGGCTTTCATCGGCAGTGGCAGCATGTTGGTCGCGCCGGTGAACGTAGGGGCAGGGTCCAAGATCGGCGCCGGTTCTGTGGTAACCCATGACGTCCCTGCTGACACCCTGGTCTATGGGGTGCCTGCCCGCGCCAGGGGGTCGCTCAAGGAAGATAACCAGGACGAAGGCAATGCCGGAAAACGGTAAAGGGCACAAGGCGACCCGTCGCACTCAGATCGTCCCCTCGGAGAGCCTGCCAGATGAATGGCGAGAGCTGGTGGAAGCGGCTCTAGAGGCGCGAAGGCACGCCCATGCACCTTATTCTCATTTCCACGTAGGGGCCGCTGTGCGAGCCGGATCAGGGCGCGTGTATGCAGGCTGTAATATAGAAAACGCGTCCTTTGGCTTGACGGTCTGCGCCGAGAGGGTGGCGATCTGGAAGGCCGTCTCGGAAGGCGAAAGGGATCTCCAGGCGTTGGCTGTGGTGACAAGCACTGGGGCCACGCCCTGTGGAGCCTGTCGCCAGGTCATGGCCGAGTTCGGCAGAGACATGGCCATTCTCGTGGCGGACGCTCAAGGGAATGCGTGGGCCACCTCGCTGCAGAAGCTTCTGCCGAACGCGTTTCTCGACGCCAGCCTGCAGGACACGGAGCCGGTCGACCAGCAGAGAGACGCGTAGGGCTCTCGCCCCGCAGCGCGCTGTGACTGTGGCCCGATCGGACTTGCGAGAGGAGCAAAGATCATGTCAGACAGAGGCGATGTCGTTATGCGGGCATCCGACCTGCTGGCCCAGTTCAGGGATCAGCCGCTTGCCGCTGCTGCCATTCAGACGAACGCTCCCCGGTTGAGCGCACATCAGTTGGCCGGCATGATCGATCACACGGCCCTCAAGCCAGAGACGACGCCGGACATGATCGCGCAGCTGTGCGCCGAAGCCCAACAATACGGCATGGCGTCGGTGTGCGTGAATTCCGTGTATGTGGCCCAATGCAGGGCCGCGCTGGCGGGCAGCGAGTGCGCCGTGTGCTCGGTGGTGGGCTTTCCGCTAGGCGCTTCGTTGAGCGCCGTCAAGGCCTTTGAGGCTGAGCAGTGTATCGATGCTGGCGCGAGCGAGATCGACATGGTGCTCTCTGTGGGCGCGCTCAAGGCGGGACGGTATGACTTGGTCAGCGACGACATCGCGATCGTGGCGAGGACCTGTCATGCGCGCTCGGCCATCTGCAAGGTGATCGTCGAGGCCTGTCTGCTGAGCGATAGGGAAAAGGTCATCGCCTGCCTGCTGGTCGTGGAGGCCGGCGCCGACTTTGTCAAGACCTCGACGGGCTTCAGCACGGGGGGCGCGACGCTTGAGGACGTGGCCCTCATGCGCCGCGTGGTGGGTCCCGAGATCGGCGTCAAGGCGGCGGGGGGCATCCGCTCATACGAGATGGCCAGCGCCATGGTGGCCGCCGGCGCGAGTCGCATCGGCGCCAGCTCGAGCATCGCCATTATCGAGGGCGCGCCTGCCTGACCCTGCTCGATTCGGCGCCTCATGCGTGCGTATGGGTCACCTGGGACGATCGGTTCGGGGCCAGATCGGAATAGATGTGAAAGAGCAGCGACTCTATCGAAGCGAGGCGATCGTGCTGCGCGAGCGTGACTATGGCGAGGCCGATCGCATCCTGACGCTCCTGACCCCTGGCGGCAAGATCTCTGCGCTGGCCAAGGGCATCCGGCGCGCCACGAGCCGCAAAGTCGGGCACCTCGGGCTCTTCTACCGCGCCCAGGTTTTGCTGGCCCGCGGCCGCAACTTCCACATCGTCAGCCAGGCCGAGTGCTTGGAGGAGTATGAGGGCCTGCGCGGCGATCTCTCCCGCTTTGGCTATGCCTGCACCATGGGCGAGTTGATGGATCGTTTCGCTCAAGAGGGAGAGGAGAACGAGGCGCTCTATGAGCTCATGGCGCGTGGACTGCGTTGGTGTGCTCAAGAGAGCGATCTGCGTCTCTGGATGCGCTACTTTGAGCTGCATCTGTTGAGTCTGGCAGGCTACCAACCGCAGCTTTTTGCGTGTGTAGGCTGCCATGAGCCGATCCGTCCAGAGGCGAACTTTTTCACTGCCGAGGGGGGCGGGCTGCTCTGTGCGCGTTGCGGAGAGCACGAAGCTCAGGCGACCCCAGTCTCGATCAATGCCCAGAAGGTTCTGCGTTTCCTGATGAGCCATTCTCCAGAGGTGGCGCGCACACTGCGTGTGCATGCCTCCACCCACCGAGAGCTCGAGGCGCTGCTGCAACACTACCTCGAATACGTGCTGGAACGCGAGGTGCGCTCGACGCGCGTCTTGCGGCGCATGGAGCGCGAGATGCACGTGATCCCCACCCATGACCCGCCGGGCGACTTGCCTCCGACTGAGGGCAGCCTCTAGGCCAGCATTCAGGGGCCTTGCGACGTCGAGGGGGCGCGGATATACTGCCCACCAAGAAGCCGCCGCAACCTGACGTCCGAGATGATTCGGCCTCGCAGTCACTCAAGAAGGAGAACCCATGCAGATCCCCCCACAGCCTGCATCCACGCGGCAAGCCCAATTAGGCAACGGCCTGCGCGTGATCCTCAAGGAGATCCATTCGGCCCCCGTGATCAGCACCTGGCTTTGGTATCGCGTCGGAAGTCGAAATGAGGTCGAAGGTCACACAGGCATGTCTCACTGGGTGGAGCACATGATGTTCAAGGGCTCGCGGCGCTTCCCCAAGGGCTCGATCATGCGCACGGTAGATCGCAATGGCGGCTATGTGAACGCCATGACGAGCTTTGACTTTACCGCCTACTACATGACGCTGCCCAGCGATCGGGCTGAGCTGGCGCTGGAGATCGAAGCCGACCGCATAACCGGCGCACTCTTTGATCCCGCCGAGGTATCCACTGAACGTACCGTCATCATCGCCGAGCGCGAGGGCTCGGAGAACGAGCCCCGTTACGTGTTGGCCGAGGAGATGGCCGCAGCAGCTTTCCGGGTGCACCCCTATCATCACCAGACTATCGGGTGGAAGGAAGACCTGCTCGAGATCACGCGCGAGGAACTCCTGAATCACTATCAGAGTTACTACGGGCCCAACAACGCCTTGCTGGTCGTCGCTGGCGACCTGGACCCCGAGCGCTACTTGGCGTCGATCGAGACCTACTTTGGGGCCATTCGCCCCAGCCAGGTACCCCAGTCCAGCATTCGCCCCGAACCACCGCAACGGGGGGAGCGACGCGTGACCTTACGCATGCCCGGCTCTGCCCCGATGGTGCGTCTCGCCTATCACACGCCGCCAGTGGCCCACGCGGACTATATCCCCATGGTGGTGCTCGACGCAGTCCTCTCTGGCGGAAAGGCCATGTTCGCTTTTAGCGGATCGCAGGCTCGTAGCGCCCGGCTGTACCGCGCCTTGGTCGAGACGCAGCTTGCCTCGTCTGTGGGCAGTAACTATCACCCCAGCCTGGATCCCTATCTACTGACGATGTTGGCCACGGTTCGTGAGGGTCGCGAATTGCAGGAGGTAGAGGGCGCGCTGGTCGAGCAGATCACGCTGTTGTGCAGCGAGCCCGTATCGGAGCGAGAGCTGTCGGTGGCCATCCGGCAGACTCAGGCGCAATTCGCCTATAGCAGCGAGAGCGTCACCAGCCAGGCCCTCACGCTGGGCTTCCTCGACATGGTGGATCGCCACGAACGCATGGAGACCATCCTCGACGAGCTCAGAGCCGTCACTCCGGACGACATACGGCGAGTCGCACGGACCTATCTGCACAGCGACAACGCCATAGTGGGCCACTACATCCCGATCCTCGATGAGGAGGAGGGCAGCGAGCAGGTCGCGGTTGAAGAGGGGCCGCTGGCGGCCTTCTGGCGTCGACCGGCGCAGTTGGATTGCCACGGGGCTGCGGTCTCGATTGCCTCTTCAGCGGCTCGCCGAGGGGCGACCATCAGCCCTGAGACGGTGGTGCGCCGTGTCCTCGCCAATGGTACGACGGTCCTGATCCTTGAGAATCCGGCCAGTGCATCGGTGGCCATCAACGCCAGCCTGCAGAGCGGCAGCGTTCATGACCGTGATGAACAGGTCGGCCTGGCTGCGTTCACCGCGGCCATGTTGCGCCGAGGCACCCGACGCCACAACTACGGGGAACTGAATCAGATGCTGGATGATGTGGGGGCCGAGGCCAACTTTTCCGCTGGCCACGATGAGATGGGTTTTGGCGGCTATGCGCTGGCCGAGGATGTGGAACTGCTCATCGACCATCTGGCCGAGATCATCATCGAGCCTACCTTTCCCCAAGAGGAGCTGGAAAAACTGCGTGGTCAGTATCTGACACACCTGACGATGCTGCAGAGCGACACCGGCTACCGCGCCGATCAGGCCTTCATGGCGGCTCTCTATCCATCTCCCCATCCCTACGGGCGCCCGGTCATCGGCACCCGTGAGACGCTGCTACACCTGAGGAGAGAAGACCTGGTGGCGTTCCACGCCACAATGTACCATCCCTTGACGCTCACGGTCTGCGTCGCGGGTGCCGTGCAGGCGCCTCAGGTGCTGGCCAAGCTGGATGAGACCTTTGGCCACTGGCAGGTGACGGGCGATGCGCCCTGTTGGGATGTGCCGCCCGCTCAGACGCCCGAGGGCCTCATCCGCGAGATCGTTAGCCTTCCCGCCAAAGCGCAGGTCGATCTCTCTTGGGGCGTGGTAGGCATGCCGCGGCGTTCCCCTGACTATTACGCCGCGATGATGGCCAACCTGGCCATGGGCCGTCTGGGAATGGCCGGACGTCTGGGTGAGAACATACGCGACAATCAGGGCTTGGCCTACTATATCAGCAGTGGGCTCCATGCCGGACGCGGCGCGCATCCCTGGAATATCGTCGCGGGCGTGAATCCAGACGATGTCGAGCGAGCGGTGGAGTCCATTCTCGCCGAGGTGACGCGGCTGCGCGAGGATGGGATCCGTGACGAAGAGCTGGATGACTGCCGCTCTTATCTCACCGGCGCGTTGCCTCTGCGCCTAGAGACCAACGACGGCATCGCCAACTACCTTCTGAACATCGAGGAACACGGTCTGGGCCTGGACTATCTGCAGCGCTATGCGGAGATCATTCATCGGGTGACGCAGGAGGAGATCCGAGATACCATCCGGCGGTACCTGACCCCTGACCGGAATGTGCTCGCCATGGCCGGCACCCTGACCTGATCGATTCTTGCAGGACACGCTGGGAAGCCGTCTCCTGCCCAAGAGGCGCGTCTCAGGGGGGCGTCGGCTTGTCCGACGCCCTGGTCTGGCTCGTCACGAATCCCTGTCGTCTGGCTCTTGTGGAGCGCGCTGGCGCCTGAGCCAGAGCGCCAACACCCCTAGAACCACCACCATTCCAGCGCCTACCAGCGCGAGCCCCGTGGCATCCAGCATTGCGGCCTCTTGCGGCGCAGGGGGCTGAACTGTGGGCACAAGGGTTGGCGCAGCCGACGGCGCATCGGTTGGCGGGACCGCAGTATCCGTTGGAAGCGCCGTAGCGGTGGGCGGAACCGGCGTGTCGGTCCGCGTCGACGTCTCCGTCGGCGTGGATGTCTCGGTGGCTACGGGTGTATCGGTGGCCGAGGGCGTGTCGGTCGGAGTGGGCGTGTCCGTAGCCAGGGGCGTATCGGTCGGGACAGGCGTGTCGGTCACAGCCGGCGTGGCCGTAGGGGGACGCGGCGTGTTGGTGGGCGGCGCCTGGATGATCAAGCAGGCCTCGTCCCAGAACGAGATGTTGGTCTTGACCGGGAATTCCGGCGCGCCGCGGGTGAACACGGTGATGGCATCGACTTGAGCGATCGTCGAGACAGAGAGTTGCACCCAGGCATCGGTCAAGACGCCGTCCACTTCGCGGCGCGTGTCGGCATCGATCACCGGCTCAGACCAGACCGTTCTCTCAGATGGGGGAGCGCCGTATCCAACCGGGGTATCTCCATAGGGATCTATTCCGGCCCACACGCGGTAATTGCCGCGCGTGTCCAGATCGGAGAGCGGCCGGGATTTCGAGCCAATCGTTTTCTCACCCGTGTTGATCTGCACCCAGATGGAAAAGCTGACTTGGCTCCCACGCGGCACGGGGACCCGCTGATAGAACCCCGATGTATGCGTCGCAAAGCCGGTGAAAAAGGCGAATGAGTGATCCCCGCTGTAGACTCTAAAGTCGCCGTCATCCAGGATCGGGCGATCGATCATCTTGTACTCGGGCTCGCGGTTGATCATGGCATCCCCTTTGAGCGACCAGGGGAGCCAGCCATTGGCCACCCAAGAGGAGAGACTGGTGCCGACGGTCTCGCCCTTGTAGCAGCCCTCCTCAAAGCCAGCATTGGCAAGCGGATTGCCCGGGCACTGCGCATGGACCGGAAAGGCCAAGAGAACGCTGAGGCTGAGTTGCAGCCCTAGGGCAACAACGAGCAACAGACGAATGCGACGCATAGATCTCTCCGAATCGAGGTTGGCTCCCGCCAGGGGCCGGAACGGGCATACTATAGCTTGGGTGCCTCCATCGTGCAAGTGAGGGGCATTCAAGTGTGATTGGGCTGCAGGGCCCCAGAATCCCAGCTCAAGCGTGCGGGTCGTAGGATGCAGGTTCGGCACCATACGCCACCAACTCTTCGTATACGGCGATCAGGTTCTCCAGGGGCACATCGCCGGCCGACTCGGCCCGCCCGATATAGCCACCGTTGCGTCGCCCAAAGGCATCGATATCGGCCCGCACTGCAGCGCGCGCATCGTCCGGCGAGCCGTAGGGCAGCACCCACTGACGGTCGATATCGCCCTGAATGCAGAGCACGTCGCCACACAACGCCGCCAGCTTCTCTCGACCGATCAGGTCCGTTTGTGGGTTAAGGACCTGCACGCCGATCTCCACCAAGTCAGCGATGATGGAGGCGATGGCGCCGTCGCTGTGGAACCACACATGCTTGCCAGCCTCGCGAGTCATGGCGAACAGCTTGGCATAGCTTGGCTTGAAAAAGTCACGCCACAGTGAGGGGCTGATCATCAGGGACTCCTGGGTGCCCCAGTCGTCGCGAAAGTGGATACTATCCAGGCCGGGCATCTGGCAGAGCCTCTGAACACGCCTGGTCATCACCTCGACGATGAGGTCGCGCAACTGGGCACAACGCTCCCGCTCCAGCAAGAGGTCCTCGAGCACCGCCTCATAGCCACGCAGGTAGAACATCCGCTGCCAGATGATGTCGCCGTCGGCCTGGGTATAGAGCGCACCGGCGTTGGCCGCAATGCGAGCCTCCATGTCGGCCATGATCTCGTCGCTGGCGGTGTCGGGCACGTCTAGCGTCTCGAGGTCCGACCAGTCTGCCAGCGGAAAGCCCACCACCTGCCCTTTGTGCTCATCCGTGTGGCGCACCCATAGCGAGCCCCAGGTATCGCGGCTTGGGACGCCGATCTCGGGGCCGAACTCGCCCTCGGTCGCGCTGCCCACGCTCAGGACATCGGACGGGAAGCGCGCATGGAATCGCTTCAGCGCCGATCCGTAGCGCTTTGCAGCGCCTGGCAGTGTGGCATGGGTGATGGGTGGACGGTCGGGGCCGGTCATCTCGATGGCGCGATAGACCCGTTCTCGGCTCTCCATAGCTTGCTCCTTGGTGAATAGGCTAAAGGAATCAAGGTGGCGTCGCGACGGCACTGGCGTAGCAGCCTGCTCTCGTCTGAGCACGGGTCGATTCTAGCACAAGCATGGCGCAGGTTGCCAGCGGGCTCCAGCATGAGTCTT
>JAFGLK010000051.1 GCA_016928125.1 Anaerolineae bacterium | reverse complement strand
TCATGCCTGCTGGTCGCCATACGATCGTTCGGGCGCGGAGAGGGTCCCTGAGCGGTCCTCTCGGTGCTACCCGGGCAGAGAAACAGGCAAACCCGATTTGGCGCCCCAGCTCATCTGTGCTAGAATGCCGCGAGGTTACGGGGCGCCTGCCACATTATCGGCACGTTGCGCTTACATCGAGATACAGCTGGACTCTAGGCACCGTGTTCAAGTAACGTCGTTGCACCATTGTAGCACCAACGCACTCTCAACGCCGATACACTACAGCACCATTGCACTCGCATCCTAGCCTGGTGACCCAGATCTGGCGAACATCTTCGCGGCGCCCCGAACCCCTTTCTTCCAGCCTCGACCCAAAAGCGAGCCCTCGGCACTCACGGTTCCACGACCATCTCTAGCCCGTGTTTGACAAGCCGCGCTGGCAGGATCTCGGCGCCTGCCTGCTCCATGGCCGCACTCACGCGGGCCACGTCGGTTGGCTCCGCCAAGGTGATCATGCACCCGCCCCCGCCTGCGCCACAGATCTTGCTGGCCAGGGCGCCCGCTTGCCGTCCGGCGGCCATGATGGCATCGATCTCCGGCGTGGTCACGCCATCGGCCAAGCCCTTGCGTAAGGTCCACTCTCGATCCAGCAGCTCGGGCAAGCGGCCCAGATCGGCGGCGGCCAGGCAATCTCGCAGCTCTTGGGCGATGGCTCGGATCTCGCGCATTCGCCCCACGGTATTCCCCTGTCTCTCGATGTAGGCCTTGAGCATGGCCCAATTGGTGACTGCTGAGGAATGGGGTACGCCTGTAAAAGAGACGATCAATCGTCGATTGAGTTCCTCCACGAGATCCCCGGTCGCTGAGAGCGACTCCAAGCGCCAGCCATCCACATCGAACCAGATCGAGCAGACGCCGCCATACATCGGAGGGAAGTAGTCCTGTTTGCCTGTGGGAATGCCCACGACCTGCGCCTCGATGTTGGCCCCCACATCGATGATCTGCTCGCGCGTCAGCCCTCGCCCTGTGATCTCATTGAGGCAGCTCGAGAGCGCCATCAACAGGGCGGAAGAGGCCCCGATCCCTGATCCTTGGGGGGCCTCGCTGCGCAGGGTCATGTCAAGGCCACGCTCCGGGCGATAATAGGCTAAAGCGCGTTTGGCCAGATCCAGCGGGCCGCCGAAGGTCAGATCCCCAGAGGTGGGGATGACCTCTCGAGCCTGGAGATCCTCAGAGGTGATCGAGATCAACGCATCGTAGCGCGTCTCGACGCGCACATGAGCCAGGATGTCGACGGCGGCATTGACGGTCAGGCCCCCGCCCTCAAAGATGTAGAGCGGATACACGTCCAGCGTGCCGCCGGCGAAATCGACCCGCATGGGCACTGTCGCCGTCACGCGCATGTCACCCTCCCCCTCTATCTGTCCGCGCCTCATGGTTGTGAGGCGGCCCCTCGCCATCGGTTCGCTCTGGACGTGGCTGCTCATACCATCTCGGCTCGGCGAGCACGACGGAGGTCTCCACCTGACGCGCCGGGATGCTCCAATAGCGTCTGAGCAAGATGTCCTTGTCGGCCGGCCGCACAAGCTGATAACCATGCTTGCGATAGAACGCGGTGGCCCAGTGGCAGGCCGCCCAGGTGCCGATGAGCGTTGGCTTGTTCGTCTGCGCCCTCAGATGCGTAAGCAGGGCGCTCCCGATGCCCTGCCTTTGATGATCTGGATGCACATAGGCATGCCGGATCAGGGCCACATCGCCCCTATCCTGCAATCCGGCGACGCCGACCAGTTGCTCACCTACGTAAAAGCCCCAGAAGACGACGCCATCGGCGAGCTCATGCCTCAGCTCGTCGCGAGACATGTAGGGCTCCTTCCAGCGATCGGCCGGAATGACGCCTGCATACCGCTGCGCCGCCGCGTTGATGACCTCGAGGATCGCGTCGAAAGCGTCAGCACTGCATTCTCGAATCATGACCAGCTCTCTACCTCAGTCGCTACTGCGCCAGGATGGGAAGAGCCTGGAGACGGCCTCCTCCGTAAGCGGGGCTCCATACTCTGCGCCCTCAAAAACCTCGGCATGGCGCACCGCACGGCCCAACTCCGGCCCATAGCGCGCCACCAAAAGCGATCGGTAACGTTCGGCCAGGGCTCGAAAGCGGGCCCCGTAGTGTTCGCCGAGCCAGGCGCGTCGTTCGGCCTCGCCGACGGGCACCGCGTCGAGTTCGTTGCGGTTGTAGGGCAGCCATTCATACATCTGGGAGACATGACAATGCAGGGCATCTAGCTTGAGCGTAGTCACCGAGTCAATATCCACCGCTACGTCGGGCTGGAACGGATAGGGCCTTTGAAAACCATCGTAGACATAGGCGACGACCGGCATCTGGCGCAGATGCGGCACTTCCGTGCAGAAATTGGGCACCGTACAGAGATAGATGGCGTCGAGCACAACTTGGGCCGCCGCACGATGATCGGGGTGATAGTCCCACGGGCGCGGGCTCGTCACCAGATCCGGCCGGAAAGCCCGGATGAGGGCCACCACCTGCCGCCGAAGCTCCAACGTGGGCAGCAGCTCGCCATCATGGGTGTCCAGGGTCACGTACTCGGCGCCCAAGCAGAGGCCCGCGGCCTCTGCCTCCCGACGTCGGCGCCAGGCCAGGGCGGCTCCGCCCATCTCATGGTGGCCGGCGTCGCCGTTCGTCAGAGAAACCATCTTGACCACATGGCCGCTGCGGGCGTAGAGCACGGCCAGCCCGCCCGCTTTGATGTCGGCATCATCAGGATGCGCGCCGATGATGAGCAGCCGTAGTGGCGGGGCTTTGTGATGATCCATTCTATACACTCCCCGAGATGCGTGCCCAGAGCTGCATAGCGAGAGAAACGGCTCCGAGAGGACAGCCGTCACGAGGGATCGATACGCCTCCATCGCGTGATCTACCCGAGGTAGGGGAAAGCTGCCTCGGCATCGAGTATGCAGACGCTGCGGCGCATGTCAAGCGCGCATGTCTGCCGTGAGGTCTGCTGCCATGCCAGGGCCATCCGTGCCCAATCGCTCAATCAGAGATAGATGAGCAGGCGCTGCACGACGAAGGAACGTCCATTGTTCTGCGCGGCCACGTGATGCGTGATCGGAGGCAAAAGTCAGGCTCCGACCCATCCCTTTCCAATCCTCTCGGGAAAGAGGATTTGGCCAAGGAGTGGATCGGAGCCTGATCCCTTTTCAGCTATCCGCTTCAGACAACGCCTACAACACACGCCTCTACCGGAAAATCAGCGGGATATAGAGGCCCCCAGGCTTGGACGTCGGGGTCGACGACGGCGTTGGCGATGGCGTTGGAGTCATCGTGGGTGTCGGCGATGGTGTGCTCGTGGCTGTGGCCGTCGGCGACGGTGTGATCGTCGGCGTGGCCGTAGGCTTGACACAGCGCTCAACGGTGACATCCCCGCAGACCATCTCCGACTCGCCGAATGCCGTCAGGACCTTGATGCAGTCCGATATCACAGCGCCAGCTTGTATGCTCGACCAAAGCCGAACCTGCAACACGCGGTCGACGCGCTCACCGGCGCCAACCATCTCGATATCCCAATAGACATGGCCATCCTCGTCCAGGGCAGCGCCCTCGCTGGACCCATCGAGCAAGATATCCACCTGAGTATCCGGATGATAGTTGGTCAGACGCACATTGTAGAGCGGGATTGGCGACGTGTTCGTGAAGGCCAACGTCCAACTCAGTTTCCAGCCTGCGCAGGTGGGATCGGTCCATGGCTCAGGTGGGGCAAGCTCGACTCCAGCGCCGACAACCTGCGTGGCGCCACAGTCCCAGGAATCGTCATCCGTGGCGGGCGGCAAGGCAATCATCGCGGTGCGGCCCGTCTGCGGGTCCGCATCGCTATCGATGCGCTCGTCCTCCCCCACGTTGGCCGGACTGAAGTTGTAGCCCTCGGGCAACTCGAACACGAGGTAGTAGTCGCCGGGCACCAGCGCGGTAAAGGCATAGCGACCATCGGGCCCGGTCGTCATCTCTGCCACCATCACATCGGCAGCCAGCTCTACACCGTTGGCGCTCTGCTGATAGAGCGTGACCTTTGCGCCCTCCAGGCCTCGCTCGCCCTCATCCTGTAGGCCGTTCCCGTTGGCATCATACCAGACCCAATCTGAGATGCTGGAGACGGCATAGGTGTTGATGATCGTGGCCTGGCCGAGCCTCTCGGGCTCGAAGGTCACGAGACCATCGGGAGGATTCAGGTCGACCAACCACACCTCCCCCGGATTCTCCTCGCTTACCAGATAGTCCCCGGTAAAGAGATCGTCCCATCCGACGGTGCCGCCGTCATAGTCCACCACCTTGCAGTATCTGGTCTGCACCACCAGTCTCTCCACGTCGAGATAGACGCTTTCGTCGGGCATAGGGCCTTCGATACAGATTGTGAAGACCTTGGAGGTGTCCGGTCGGGTATCGCTCCATTGCACTCGCTTGGTGACGAGCAGGCCCGAGGTCATGCCATAATAGTGCGCCAGATCCTCGTCCATCAACTTGGTCTGATTCCATCTTGCCGTCACGTTGGCTGTATTCTCATGCCGGCCAGCCAGCGCTTCCAGCGGACCGATGACGCATGTGGTGCTCTCACCCCGCTTGAGCGTGGATGCAATGCTGCACTGAGCAGCGATTTGGCTATCAAACGTCGGATCGCTCAGCGAGATGTCGTCGACAGTGACGTTGCCAACGTTGCTGATCACATACCTGAACCAGACCACCTGTTCGCCAACCGCCGCAGGGGGTCCGGGCGCCTCATCGGCGTCATCCCAGCTCCCGCCGTTGTCTACCGAAACATATTTCTCGATATCGAT
Organism: Anaerolineae bacterium; assembly: GCA_016928125.1. Next base: position 5,517 of record JAFGLK010000051.1, on the reverse strand, counting down.
CTCGGCATGCTCACCTTCGTTGACAAAGATGTACTTCCCGTACTGGCCCCCGCTTTCCACGGTCACCTCGAAGGCCTCCTCAGGCGAGATCTGGACCCAGCCCTCCTGGAGCATCTCGGTCAGCGTATAGGTTCCGGGCGCCTCAACGGTAAAGGTCACGCAGCCATCCCGCGGCGTCTCCAACGATTGGCTTCCACTCGGACCGTCGAGGTTGATCTCCCAGCCGGCCAGCGGCTCCTCTTGACCATCCACCTTGCAGGCGGTGATGGTAGCATCTTGAAAGTTCACAAAAGTGTAAGGCCCATAAAGCTGCGGCTCTGCAACCTCTACGCTGAATGTGTTCCTCTCGGGCGAGATGAGCGTCCACCCTGGTTGGATCTCCTCCGACAGAGTGTAGATGCTGCCCGCCTCCACCTTGAAGAGAGCGCAGCCATCGCTGCCGGTGGTGTCTGAGACCACATCCGCGACGTCCAAGGTCTCACCCGCGCCCTCCAGGTTGATGGTCCACCCTTCGAGAGGATCGCCCTCCGTATCCTGCTTGCAGGCGACCACCACAGGCAGCCTCCAGTTCTCAAAGGTCACATCCACCGTCTCGCCCGGGCTGATCTGGACCGACGCGGTTGGCCCCTCGGCCAGGCTATCGCCGCTCGGATCCAGGATGGCGATATCTGCCAAGGTCCAGCCGTCCTCTGGCTGCTCGGTCACCTGGTAAAGGCCAGGCAACATGTTCATGAAAGGCCCCGTCTGGCCCGCGGGGATCTGAAACTGGAATGGCGGCAAGGCCGACCTCGGAGGCGTAAGCGCCAGGAGCTCTGGGTTGTAGGCCCCCACAAAGTCGAACACAGCCTCTGCGCCGGCCGGGTCGGTCACCTTGTGAATGTTCGCGTTGCCTGGCACCAGGAACGGCCCTTCGGCGCCGACGCCAAACACCTCGGGTCCGCCCCCGGGGAAGACGAAGAAGGCATACAGATAAACATACGTCTGGCAGCCCCCGCCGCCAAAGGCACATTCGGGGGCCGCGCCGAAGAGCGCATTGGGCACCAGGATGAGATACTCGGGAATCCCCTCGCCCAGGCCCATGGAGGCGTCCATCACGACGTAACTGTCTTCACTATAGTCGAGCGACCAGACCGGGGTCACGCCCGGAATCGTGCCGGTATCTGGGTCCAGGCCGGTCAGATCGCCAGCGCTTGCGACACCCAGGCCGAGGTTTGCGAGCACGGTCTGAGTGAGACCTACGATGCTCAACTGGTTGAGATCCAGCGCGATCTCGCGGTATTCCTGCCCGAAGACGATGACCGAGGGCATCTCGCTCAAGAGGAGCGCTCGTGTGGGCTCTACTGTATCGAGTTCCAGAGTGCCATCAGTGTTATAGCCCTCTTCGAGCAAGGCCGGGGACGCCGCCTGGAGGCTCAAAAACGAACCAAACCCATTGGCGGGCTCGGCGCCAGTGGGCGTGTATTGCATGATGATCACGCCATCCACCATGGCGACGGCGCCTGGGACATCTGTCCAGAACTCACCCGCCAACACGGGCATGGTCACAAGACCCATCAGCGCCAGAGTCACCACGAGCCACCAAACCTGGCGGACCAGTCTGGAAGGAACCTTCACATTCATCACATGCTCCTTTGTCGTACCTTGTGGCATAGCTGCCCTACAGTTCTCGGATTCATAGGTCTGGAGATGCACAAAGAGGCTTGCGCGTGTGTTCGTTGTATGTCAGACGGGTGCCCACTCTATAGCGGCATGTCGGCGCGGGCATCGCTGTATTGCACAGAGGCCAATCGACACGGGACAATTCACGCTATCCGCTTCAGTATAGCATAGCTTTTCAAGTCACAGCATGACGGTTTGCTCATACTCGCCCGCAAAGCCATGACAGTTTTTTCATCCCCAGGCCGACACAAGCGCAGACCGTTAGCGGCGAGCGGTCTCGACCGTTGCTCCCTTGAGCAGGCAGAATAGCTCGCGCCGAAAACATGGACGAGGGCTCGACACAGAATCAGGTTCCGCTCCGCCCCATCCCCGGCACTGGCCCGCCGCAGGAGACGAAGCGAGGCGGAACCCAATCTATGGCCAAACTCGGCTAGCCGGCTCGGCCCATGGCTGATGTCCCTATGGCTTGAAAACCAGCGGGATGTAAAGCTGAGAAGGCTTGGTCGTCGGCGTTGGCGATGGCGTCGGTGTCATCGTCGGCGTCGGCGATGGCGTCGAGGTGGCCGTCGGCGTGGGCGTGGGCGTCACGCACACGTCGATCGTCACATCGCCACAGGCAATCTCGGACTCGCCATAGTCGGTAAAGACCTGGATGCAGTCGGTGAGCACGGTGCCGGCCGGAATGCTCGACCAGGGACGCATGGCCAGCACACGCTCCGCCCGCTCACCGGCCCCAACCATCTCGATCTCCCAGTAGACGTGCCCGTCTTCATCCAGAGCGGCCCCCGGACTGCTGCTGCCCACAAGGAGATCCAGATTGGCCTCCGGATGATAGTTCACCAGGCGCACATGATGGAGCGGGATGGGTGAGGTATTTGTGAACGCCAAGGTCCAGTTCAGCTTCCAACCCGCGCAGATCGGATCTGCCCAGGGGCTGGGTGGAAGCACCTCAACCCCAGAGCCGATGACCTGCGTGGCGCCGCAATCCCAAGAGTCATCATCCACGCCGGCAGGCAACGCAAACGTTTCAGTAACGCCGGTGGCCGAGTCAGCATCGCTGTCGATGGCGTCGTTCGTCCCGACATTGGCCAGGGCAAAGTAGTAGCCCTCGGGCAACTCGAACACCAGATAGTAATTCCCTGGCAGGAGGTTCCCAAAGGCATACAAGCCGTCGGCGCCGGTGGTCATCTGGCCCACCATCACATCAGCCGCCAACGTCACATTGTTGTTCTCTTCTACCTTGTAGAGTGTGACCGTGGCCCCTTCAAGGCCCGACTCACCCTCATCCTGCAAGCCGTTGCCGTTGGCGTCGTACCACACCCAGTCCGAGATACTCGACACACGGTAGGTGTTGCTGATCGTGGCCCCAATCTGGCCCTCGGGCTCGAGCGTCACGATCCCACCGGGAGGATCCATCTCCACCAGCCAGACCTCGCCAGGATTCTGTTCGCTGATCTGATAGTCTCCCGGAAGCAGGTCTTCCCAACTGACTGTGCCACCATCAAAGTCCACGGAAACGCACTGTGTGGTCTGCGCCATCAGCCCCTCGACATCGAGATAGACCGTTTCGTCGGGCATCGGGCCTTGGATGCAGATGGTAAAGACCTTGGACGGATCGGGATCTATCACGTCCCAGTCCACGATCTTGGTCACGACCAAGCCCGCGGTCATGCCACGGTAGTGAGCTGGATCGTCATCCGTCAGCCTGGCCGTCTGCCATTTGGCCGTCACGTTGGCCAGGTTGGTATGGTCGCCAACCACCGCCTCGAATGGGCCGATGGCACACTCGGTGCTCTGCCCTAGCTCGAGCGTGGTGGAGATCGTGCACCCCGCAGCGAGTTCATCGGCCAAGACATCGTCGCTCAAGAAGATATCCTGGATGGTCACGTTGCCGGTGTTGCTGATCACATACCGGAACCAGACCACCTCGCCGCCGGCGGCCACCGAGGGACCGGGCGCCTCATCAGCATCCTCCCAGCTCTGGCCATCGTCCACGGAGACGTATTTCTCCACACCGACGCCCGCATTCTCTTCCTCGTTGATAAAGGTGTAAGGGCCATACTCCCCGCCACTCTCGGCAACGAACGTAAAGTTCTCATCGGGCGACATCTGGATCCAGCCCTCTTGCAGTTCCTCGGTTAGGGTGTACGGCCCCGGGGCGGTAACGTCAAAGTTGACACAACCACTTTGGGGTGTCTCGTCAGACTGACTGCCACGCGGGCCGTCGAGGGTGATCACCCAGCCATCTAGCGGCTCCCCGGCCAGATTCTGCTTGCAGGCGGTGATGGGAGCGTTCTGAAAGTTCACAAACGTGTACGGCCCGTAGACTTTAGCCTCGTCCGCCTCCACCTCGATGTAGTTCCTCTGCGGAGAGATCAGGGCCCAGCCCTCTTCCAACCCCTCGGAGAGGACATAGGTCTCTCCCAACTCGACTCGGAAGGCCACACAGCCGTCGGCGCCGGTCTGTTTGGAGACTCCATCGACATCCAGCACCGGTTGTTCACCGACCTGCTCCAGGTTGATCGTCCAGCCCTCCAGCGGATTGCCCTCAGTGTCCTCCTTGCAGGCGATGATGATGGGCAGCCGCCAGTTCTCGTAGGTCAGATGGACCGTCTCGCCGGGGGCGATCTTGACCGTGCTCGTTGGCGGCTCCACAGTGGTGTCGCCGGTCGGATCTTCGGCGACGATATTCATCAGCACCCAGCCTTCCTTCTTCGCCTCTGTCACCTGATAGGTGCCTGGCAGCGCATTGGGTATGCCGCTGGTCGCGCCAGCACCTATCGAGAGCGGGATCGGATCGATGCTATCCGTCGGCGTGAAGGCCACGGTGTAGTCAAAGCTGACCTCCACATCGACCGGGTCAGTGATCTTGGTCACAACCAGGTTGCCGGGCTGCAGGAAGGGCCCCTCTGCGCCTACACCGAACACCTCGGGGTTGCTGTCGGGGAACCCGAGACCGGCGTAGACATACACATACGTCGTGCATGTGTCGCTCCCATAGTCGCAGTCCGGGCCGATGCCCGCATACTCAAACTGGATTTGGGGAACCAAGAGCAGATATTCGGGATTGCCTGGCCCAGTGCCCATGGAAGCACTCATCGCCACATCATTGTTGCCATGATAGTCCATCGCGTACACGGGCGTGACGCCCGTGATCGTGCCCCCGATGCCATCCGGATCGGCGTCCGCAACAAAGCCGGTCAGATCGGGAGTATCCGCGATGCCGACGTTAAAGTCATCCAGAATGATCATGGGCGCATCCCAGAAGAAATACTCGTTCAGGTCGAGCGCGAACTCGCGAAAGGTGTAGCCGGCAACGTTGACCATGGGCACACGACTCAGTAGAATCGAGGTCGTGGTCTCCACGGTGTCTAGCTGAAGGGCCCCCTCTGTGTTGAAGCCCTCCTCGAATGTGTTCGGATAGCGCCCATCGTCGAGGCTGAGAAACGGCACAAAGCTGCCCGCTGGCTCGCCCCCGGTGGGAGTGAACTGCACGATGACCAGGCCGTCGACCTCAGCCCCAGATCCCGGCGTGTCGACCCAGTGAGGTGTCATCCCGTCCTGCGCCAATACAGGTGCGCCAAAGGCGCCAGCCAATATTATGGCCAGGAGGAGCCACAGGACCCTCCGGCCCACCACCCATCGATTCTTCCTATTCACAACGCACCCTCCTTATCCTGTCAGCTACAGAATGACTCCAGCTGCAACTATCGAGGAACGCACAGATAGCTCAATCTGAAGAGGACTGGCAATAAGGTCGTATGACGGCTCCCCTCTGGGCTCAAGCTGCCTCATCGATTGCAGGCGGCCATCCACGATGCTTGCAGTGTACCTATGTGACCATACGAGCGCAAGGAC
>JAFGLK010000362.1 GCA_016928125.1 Anaerolineae bacterium | reverse complement strand
GCGCGAGCGCGTCGCTGGTCGCGGCCTCCACCGCTTCACCAGGCCCCAGAGGCAGCGGCAAGCCCCGCGCCCCCAGGGCGCCCTCCAGGCGATAGATGATCGTCTGAAAGACCTTGACGCGGGTCCAACGTCGGTCGGTGGCCTCGACGATCGTCCAAGGCCCCCACTCGGTGTCGGTGCGCTCGAGCATCTCCTCTATGGCCAGCACGTACTGGTCGTATTTGCGATGATGCTCCCAGTCCTCCGGCTGCACATGCCAGCTCTCCAGCGGATCCCGCTCCAGCCGCTTGAAGCGCCGACGCTGCTCGCGCTGGCTGATGTGCAGGAAGAACTTGATGATCACCGTGCCGTCGTCGGCCAGGGCGCGCTCCAGATCCACGATGTCGCGATAGGCCTTGGTCCACTGCGATTCGGGGGTCAGGCCCTCGACGCGCTCCACCAGCACCCGCCCGTACCAGCTGCGGTCGAATATGGCCATCTCGCCATCGTTGGGCAGCTTGAGCCAGAAACGCCACAGCCAGGGCATATGCGTCTCATAGGTACGCGGCGCCTGGATGGCGTACAACTTGAACCCGCGCGGATCGATGCGCTGTGTCAGATAGTTGATCGTGGTGCCCTTGCCCGAGGCATCCCAACCCTCGAAGAGGATCACGCTCGGGATGTGGGCATCCCAGCAGGCCTTTTGCAGATCGTAGAGGCGGTTGCGCAGATCGGGCATGAGGGCCTTGTATTCGGCCTTGGCCAGCTTGCGAGTGAGATCTACCTTCTCGAGCATGTCGGCCTCCTTGGCCCATAGCGGCACTACGCTGCGACGCGAGAGACGGACAGATCGATTGTGGCACAGATCGGTGCAGGGAGCAACCTACCCCTCGAGGAGGCCGAGGAGTGCGCTGCTCAACCTGGGGCGCCATGCTTGCGTCTCTGCAAGCGCGCCTACAACCTGCAGACCATGGTATAGTCGGCAAAGATCTCGCGCCAGTCCGGAGCGTCGCGAGGCACGTCGCGCTCCAGAAAGCCGGGAAACGCGTCCGAGAGGAACCAGTCAAAGGCCCCCCGGGCGGCCTCAGGCGGCGAGACGGCGGGCAGCCGCAGGGGCGGGTAGTCCGAGACCACAAAGCCAGCCCGTTCCCACAGGGGCCGGGGCGGCTTGGGGGCCACACGCCACTGGTAGGCGGCCCGGCCCGAGAAGATGCAGCCATTGGCCACCGGGGTGCGCCAACCGTAGCTCCGCGCCCAACCCTTGAGACGCTCCAGCATCGCCAGGGCCAGGCCGTGTCCGCGATAGTCGGGATGGACGGCCAGGCAGCGCACATGCAGCGCGGGATCGTCCATGGGCGCCGGGTTGAGCGCCTCGTCCAGACGGCCCAGCGCATCCTCGATCTGCGCCTCGCTGCAAAGGTCGACGTGCCGGCACCAGGTGGGGAAGAAGGTCAGCAGCCCGGCCACCGTGCGGCCATCCAGGGCGAGGATGGCGACCGACCCATACGCCTCGGTAAGAGTCCCCAAGACGCATTGGGCGGCCCTGTCGGGCTCGTCTTCGCCGAGCGCGGTCAGGCGCGAGGCCGGGCAGCGGCCCCCGCCGGCGGGGAACAGGTCCTCCGCCGACATGGGCCGGATGACGATGAGCCGTCCGTCGCTGAGCGCAATCTCTGTCATCGTGGGGCTCCCCCTTGCATGGTACACCCCATTGTAAACTCGATCGATGATCGGGCCAAAGCGCACCCACGGCGCCTCAGCGGACGATGGCCCCACCAGGCATAGCCTGCCAGGTGTAGGGCGCCTCGCTCTAGCCCAGCCGCTCCCGCGCCCGGGCCAGGATGGCGTCCAGCTCGCGCCGGAGCTCGGGCTCGAGCTCATAGTCGTGCTGCGTCAGGAGCTCGCCCACCCGAGCGGCGGCTTGATCCCGCTCGCGCGGCGCGCCCCGGCCCATCCAGCTCGCCAGCGAGCCGCGCTGGAACAGCTCCGGGTGCCAATAGACCTGACGATAGCGCGCCACCGTGTCCTCGAGCCCGAGGAAGCCCCGCGCCGCGAGGCCCTCACGGACGACGTCCACGCAGGCATTGGGATCGCAGCTCGCGTCCACGCCGCGCACCAGGCGCTCTACGTGGGCGACGATCTCCACATCGTAGATCAACTGCTCGGCGGAAAAGGCCTCGTCCAGGCTGAGCGTGCCGGCAGGATAAAAGTGGCGCGCGCCCAACAGCGCCCCGGAGGTCATCTGGCTGGCCTTCTCCGCGCTGGCCTGGGCGCCAGGCCGCTTGGCGTTGGTGTGCATGTTGACGGCATAGGGCCGCCAGGCACGGCCGTGCAGGTAGGCGTCCACCTCCTCCGAGGCGAGCTGCAGCAGGTGGTTCTCGGGCGAGCCAAAGACCATCATGAGCGCCCGCAGGTCGGCGGGAAAGACCGCCACGCGCCAGCGGGTCGGCAGGCCGGTCAGTGCCTCGACGACCAGGGCCGCGCCGATGACCTCGGCTGCGGCCACGGCGAACGCGTCGCCCAGGCCGATGGGCGCCGAGAGGCCCAGCGAGGGCATGCTGCTCACCGATACGCTGCTCAGGCGCGCCTGCGCGGCGAACACGCAGCGCAGTGACTCGCTCCCCAGGGCCAGCGGCGTAAAGACGTACACGGGCAGGGCGGTCAGAGGGCGCCCCAGGGCCTCGGCCATGGCCATCACATAAGGCAACGCCTCGTGGGATTTGGGGTCCACCGGGTCGCGAGCGTAGGCTGAGGCGCAGGCCGTCGCCCAGTACTGCACCACCGGCTGCAGGGCGGGGGCCACGTCGGCGGGGCAGCCCGGCCTCCCCACGATGCCCAACACGTGGGTCAGGCGCGTCGCCTCGATCAGGCGGGCTGTGTCATAGGGCACGATCCGGTCGCTCTCCAAATCGTGCACCCATTGGGGATAGGGGCTAGCGCCCAGGGTGATGCGC
>JAFGLK010000050.1 GCA_016928125.1 Anaerolineae bacterium | reverse complement strand
CGAGCCGGTGAGCTGATACACCATGATGGCCAGGGCCACCTGCGACACGGCCGAGCCGAAGCTGGAGAGGGCCTGGGCGCCCAACAATCGACCAATGATCCTAAAGCGCATGCACCCCCCTCACCGTCCTTCAGAGATGAGCCCGGTTATGCTACCCGGCCCTCGTCACGACCGGCCCCCGGCGCCCTCGGAAGCGGTGGCCGCGTCGGCCCTGCCCACGGCCTGCTCACGCGACGCCGCCGCGGCGGCGGTCTCAGCCCTTGCCCCCTGGGTGGCGCCCCGCCCGCCGGTCTTCTGCGGCTCCTGAGCGCTCCGCGCCGCCCGGGCCGCCTTCTCCATGCGTTCGGCCTCTTCTTCGTCGAAGTCCACCGGCAGATCGGGCAGGAAGCGGGCGGCCTGCACCTCCATTTGGAAGTCGGCCTTGGCGGCCAGCCGGTAGGCCCTGTCGTTCTGCTCGAGGAGCCGCAAGAAGGCGTCCACCACCTCGGGATCGAACTGGGTGCCCTTTTTGAACTCCAGCTCGGCCTGAGCGATGGTCTCGGGCAGCGGCGGGCCGTACGGACGTTCGCTGATCATGGCGTGGTACGAGTCGGCCACGGCGATGATGCGGCTGGAGAGCGGTATCTGGTCGCCGGCCAGCCCGTGGGGATAGCCGGTGCCGTCGTAACGCTCGTGGTGGTAAAGCACCACGTTGGCCAGCTCGTCGAACTGATCGATCTGTTTCAAGATCTGGTGTCCCTTGAGACAGTGGCTCTCGATGAGGGCCACATTCTCGGCGGCCAGCCGGTCGGGAGAGCGCAGCAGCTCTCCGGGGATGCCGATCTTGCCTATGTCGTGCAGCAGGCTGGCCGAGTGGGTGAGGTTGATCTCGCGCTCGCTCAGGCCCATGACCCGGGCGATGTCGGAGGCCCACTGCGCCACGGCGGCCGAGTGCTTGGCGGTGTAGTCGTCCTTGAGGTCCAGGGCGATCACCTGGCTGGCGATGGCCTGCATGGCCAGGCGCTCGTTGCGCACGGCCAGACGGGCGTTGTGACGGGCCAGGTCGCGCTGGTTGGCGTAGGCGCGGAACACATAGATGAGCCCCACCACAGGGATAAGGAACAGCCCCACCATGAGGGTGGAGTAGATGTTGGAGCCGCCCGCGCTGGAGGAAACGTAGTGCTGGTAGAGGCTGATGAGACCGAGGCTGATGGCGAGGAAGAACAAGTGAAACGGCAAGAAGGGCTTTTCCCCCTCGAGCCAGACCTGACGTATCCCCATCCCGCGACGGAGATGAGCAATCGGGGCTACCATGGCGAAGTTGAACACCGGGTAGAACACACCAGCCGCGAGGCCTGCAAGTACAACCAACCAAGCGGCCGCACCCCGAGAGCCGCCGGCCGCGCTCATCGTCCCCCAGTAGACGAGCGAAGTGCCACCGGCGAGAAGCCCAGCGGTGGCCGCGAAGCACGAGTTCCGCTCCCACGCCGTTCTTCGGAAGTGATACATCTGACTCACCACCGCCAAAGCACAACTGGCTAGAGGTCCAGCGATGGCGCCGCTAAGAAAGCAGGCGAGAAAGCTGGCAGAGACTTCCATGCCCGATCCCAATCGGACCGTGCACACCTCGGCAAACATCGCAAGCAGCAGGAGGAAGATGAAACTCGCCCAAGGAAACAGACCAGCTGGGCGCAATGACGGCACTGCGATGTGCAAGTAGATGAGTAACGCCAGCAAGCCAACCATGGCGACAGTGAGAACCCGAATGTACAGACCAGCGCGGTCGGAAGAACCCTCAGGTTGCGCCCGACCGTCTGGCCTCTTGGCCCTCACTGCTCGCCATTTTGCCATATCCGTCTAGCCCCAATGGCCAATAGACAATCGCTCGGCTAATTATTCACCATATCGGCCAAGTAGGGTAGAAGCGTTAACCGAGGCCTATCTCAGTAAATTCTCAGCCACATAGCTCTTTCTCCTCTCGTGCCTTTGCTCTGCCAAGGGCCGTCCCACAGCAAGCTAGGCTCAGCTGCCAAACCGTGCCATCGCCTGCCATCAGGATCCAGGTGCTCCCATTCAGCTCTGGACCTCAAGCCGCTGGCCTCAATGTCTGTCCGCATTGCCTACAAGTGGAGGCAATCCAACCTGACCTTGAGTGTGTCGCAAGAGTAGACCTTCTTCCATGTCCTGTCAATAGCATCAGACTATTTGAGTCATGTGATGCTTTTTCTATCGTACATACACGCTATTCACTCATTTTTAGACTAAGTGCATTGTCTATACCGATACTTTAGCTCTTCTACTCTCGCGCTAATCACACATGTTCATGTGCGTTATCCACACACGGATGCGCGGACTCGGCGAAGTGTGACACTCTCCGGGAGGTGGCCCCATGACGACTGCAGCCCGCCACAGAATGTTCTCCCGACCGAAGCTCCACCCCACCCGCCCACCCGCCCCTATAATGGGCAGGAGCTTCTCGCGAAAATGCGTCCGCCGTTCGGGGGTGGGGCGACCGGGAGTATGAGTGATGGCTAAGAGCGGCAGGCAGGATCGAACCCCCCAATCCCCGCCGGGGGCGGACTACCGCTGGCCGGCCGCCAACCCGGCCCAGAAAGGGCAGACCCGCACGCTCTACGGCATCTGCGGG
>JAFGLK010000361.1 GCA_016928125.1 Anaerolineae bacterium | reverse complement strand
TCAAGGCCCTTGAGGCTGGCAAAGACCGCGCCATTGTGCACAATCGGAACGCCTGGCACCACGCCGTGGGCCACGGCATTGGCCTCATAGTAGAGCCGCTCGCGTGCCGCAGGATCGACCTCGGTGCGAGCGCGCGACAACAGATTGAAGAGCTGTCGATCGGGCGGCCCATCGTTCCACTGCCGGTCGCCACCGCTGAAGAAGGTGTAGAGGTAGTTATCCGGATCGGGAAAGTCGGGCATCCAGCCCAACATGCAGATGGCGTGCTCGCCGTTGTTCGTTGTTTTGTCCAGATAGGTGCCCCAGTCGTAGGTGACGATCGGCGCCTCGATGCCCACCGCCGCCAAATCGGCCTGGATGGCCTCACCCACCTTGGGCGGATCGGGGAAATAGCCTCGCGACACGGGCATGACCCACAGATCGAGCTTCAGCCCATCCGGGTAGCCCGCCTCTGCAAGGAGCTCCTTGGAACGTGCGGGGTTATAGTCATAGTCGGCAAAGTCGTTATTGTAACCCCACAGAGCCGGCGGCATAAAGTTCTTGGCCACGATGCCTGTGCCGGGATAGAGGGCGTCGACGATCGCCTGCTTGTTGACGGCATGGGCGATAGCCTGGCGCACCTTGAGGTTGGCTAACGGCCGCTCGCCAGCCGCATTCTCCCACGCCTGGTTCAGGGCAATGTAGCCGATGCTCAAGGGCGGCAGCGCGTAGGTCACCAGGTTGGGATCCGCCTCAGCCACAGGGATGTCGTCGATGTTGATGTTGTAGGCAAAGTCCACCGTGCCAGCCTGCAGCTCGAGCAGACGCGCCGTGGGCTCCTGGACCACGCGATAGACCAAAGTACCGATCTTGGCCTTCTCACCCCAGTAGTTCGGGTTGGCCTCCAACGTGATCTTGTCGTCGGGGATCCACTCCTTAAAGACATAGGGCCCCGTGCCCACCGGGTTGTACATATAGTCCTTGCCGAACTTTTGGATCGCCGTGGGGCTGCTGATCGAGAGCATCGGCGTGGCCAACTGGGCCAGCAGCGGCGCCGGATAGTCGTAGAAGGTGAACTTGACGGTATAGTCGTCAATCTTGGCGATCGACTTGAGAATACCGGCAGGCTTGGCCCCAGCTGGAATCGTGTCCGCGATCACCCGTTGAGCCGCAGCCACCGGGGCAGCTCCAGCTCCGGCCTCGGGCAGCGCCAGCTTCCACCCAATCTCAATCAGGTTGGGGTTCTCGATAAAGGCATAGCTGTCGTCTGTATCGCTCATGGCGTTCGTCAACTCGACGATCTCCAGGTAGCGATTGCCATCGCCCAGCTGGCTTTGCGCAATCATAAAGAGCGTGTCACCAGCGACCACGACATAGTCACTGGCGGCTTCTTGCGCCCCCACAGGCACGGCCATCAGAAGCATAGTGGCCAACAAAGAGACAACCAACATAAAACGAACGAGTTTCACAGCCTCCCCCTTTCCGAGGATGGGCTCCGGGATTCCTCAATCCCGAGCCCGCTCCACTCCTGCTCCCATGATCCCTAGAGCCAAGGAGCGGAAAAATACGCCAAACTATCTCTCGCCTCCTTTCAAGTCGTATGCTAGATTCGAGACGGTTCCGAGCATAGTTCACAGGCCCTCTCGGCGACCGCTCAGACGATATGTGACTACAATGTAACCAACAGACGAGCGAATGTCAAAGACGAGTTGAGCACATCGATTGGTCGAGGCCTTTGGCTATGGTATAATCGCTGAGGTCGCATCCTATGGATCCGGTTCGTCAAGATGTCTATCCTAGCTGTACAAAACCTGGGCAAGTACTATGGTGCCCAGGATGTTTTCAATAACCTGAACCTGAGCATTGCGCGAGGTGACAAGATCGCTCTCGTTGGACCTAACGGGGCGGGCAAAACCACCCTCATTCGCATCATGCTCGGGCTGGAATCCCCGTCGGAGGGCCAGGTCCAGCGGGCTTTCAATCTGCGCATCGGCTATCTGCCTCAGCAGCCCGAGTTCCGCAGCAGTGAAACCCTCTATGGCGAGATGCTCTCTGTCTTCGCCGGGCTTAGGGCACAGGGGCGCCAATTGCAGGCCCTAGCGGAAGAGATGGCCGCCGCGCCAGACTCTGAGACGGTTATGGAGCGCTATGCCCAAGCCGAGCAGCGCTTCGAGTTAGCGGGCGGCTATGAGTATGAGCAACGCATCCAGCGCGTGCTGAGCGGTTTGGGTTTTGGCCCGGAGACCTATCCGTGGCCCATCGCGCTCCTGAGCGGTGGCCAGGTGACCAGGGCGTTGCTGGCCAAGCTCTTGCTTGAGGACCCAGAGCTGCTGGTGCTGGACGAGCCGACGAATTACCTGGACCTCGATGCATTGGAGTGGATCGAGGCGTACCTGGTCGAATGGCCGCACAGCCTCGTGGTGATTTCGCACGATCGCTACTTTCTCGACCGCGTCGTCTCCCGAGTGTGGGATCTCAACCATGGCACGGTCGAGACCTACCGAGGCAACTATAGCCACTTTGCCGCTCAGAGAGAGGATCGCCATCTCCGGCGTCAGCGGGCCTATGAGGCTCAGCAAGCTTTCATCGCCAAGACCGAGGATTTCATCCGGCGCTACAAGGCTGGCCAGCGCACCAGAGAGGCACAGGGGCGCGAGACGCGTCTGGCGCGCCTGGAGCGCGTCGAGGCGCCCCAGAGCGATCGGCATATCCGTCTCAGGCTGACCACTGACCTGCGCTCTGGCGACAATGTGGTCATGAGCGATGGCGCCCTGATTGGCTACCGCACCCCTCCCGCTGCAATCGAAGGGGGCCGATCATCTGATGAAACCTTCCCTCTGTTTGACACGGGCCAGTTTCTCATCCAGCGCGGCGATCGCGTGGCTCTCCTGGGCGCCAACGGGTCGGGCAAAACGACCTTTCTACGCACGCTGCT
>JAFGLK010000360.1 GCA_016928125.1 Anaerolineae bacterium | reverse complement strand
GGCGTGCACAACGGCATGCCCAACCGGCCGTTGGCCGAGTTGGTCGTGGCGAACATGCGCGCCCTCGGGGCGCCCACCTACACCGACGAAGAGCTGGCCTTTGCGCGCGAGTTGGCCCGTTCGATCTCGCCAGAGGAAAAGCGCACCTCCTTGAGCAAGAGTCTCCTGCCCGACGCCATGGAGCTCATGGATGTAGATCTGAACACGCGCATCTATGACCCCTACGGCGAGGAGCGTAAAGGCGGCGGGGGCTCGAGCGACGTGGCTGATGTGGCCTGGAACACCCCCACCCAGGAGTTCAGCACCGCCTACTTTATCGTCGGCTCGCCCGGGCATTCGTGGCAGAACGCGGCCATCGGCGGCACCAGCATCGCGCACAAGTCGACCCTGTTCGCCTCGCAGGTGATGGCGACCAGCGTGCTCGACCTGCTCACTCGCCCGGATCTGCTGGAGCAGGTCAAGGCGGATTGGCGCCAACGCATGCAGGGCCTGGCCTACAAGTGCCCGCTTCCGCGCGACCTGGAACCGCCGTTGGATCAATTGGAGCACAAGGAATAGATGGTCCAGACAGCAGGATCATCAACGTTAGGCCGAAAGAGACAAGAGGGCTTGCGCTGAGCCGCTCGGGAAAGTGAGGGACTGCGATGGGCGAGCGAGTGGCGGGCAAGGTTGCGATCGTCACCGGCGGCGGCACCGGCATTGGCCAGGGGATCGCCCTGATGTTGGCCGCCGAGGGTGCCCAGGTCATCGTGGGTGGGCGTCGCCGCGCCCCGCTGGAGCGGACCGTGGCGCTCATCCGTGAGGCAGGCGGGCAGGCCAGCTATCTACAGATGGATGTCAAAAGCGAAGCCGACTGCCAGGCGTTGGTAGCGCATGCTGTAGAGACCCATGGCGGCCTCGATGTGCTGGTCAGCAACGCCGGCATCTATCCGCGCCGCGAGCTGCCCGACCTTACGCAGGAGATCTGGGATGAGACCGTGGACGTCAACCTGCGCGGACACTTTTTCTGCGCCAAGCATGCCATCCCGGCCATGATTGCGCGGGGCGGCGGCAGCATCATCTTTATCGGCTCGGTGCACGGCTACATCGGCGGTTCGGACGTGCTGGCCTACGCTGCGGCCAAGGGTGGCCTGTGGACCATGACGCGCAATCTGGCGCGCACCTACGCCAAGGAACATATTCGCGTCAACTACATCAACCCGGGCTGGGTGGCCAGCGAGGGCGAGGTGCGCCACCGCCGCGAGCTCGGCTACCCGGATGAGTGGTTGGAGCAGCAAGGCCGCGAGTTCGTGCCCTCGGGACGGCTGCAAACGCCGGAGGACTCGGCTCATGTGGCCGTTTTGCTCGCCTCTGACGAATCGACCCAGATCACCGCCACCCGTTTCAACGTAGACGGCGGGCTCTCTCTGATCATGTAGCACCGGAAAGGACCAAGACATGTCGGATGTGAGACGGTCGCAGAATGTTGGTTTTCGCGTCTTCACCCAAATCCCGCGCCCCCCGCGTGAGCTGGTGGAGGCTTTCGCCAAACTGGAAAGCACCTACGTCACCGATGCCATGAACCGCTTTGGCGGCATGGACGCCAACATCCAGCCAGCCCATCCGGCAATGAAAGCCACTGGCCCGGCCGTCACGGTGCGCGTGCCGCCGGGGGACAACCTGATGGTCTACAAAGCCATGGAGGTGGCCCAGCCCGGCGATGTGATCGTCATCGAGGCGCGCGGATTTGTGGCCGTGGCTCAGTGGGGCGACATGGTCAGCATGATCGGCCGAGGGCTGGGGCTCGCCGGCATGGTCACCGATGGCTCGCTGCGCGATCTGAAAGGCATCCTCGCCGAGGAATGGCCCGTCTTCTCCAAGCCCTATCTCACCCCCAATGGCGACCTGAAGGATGGGCCGGGCGAGGTGAACGTGCCTGTGGCCGTGGGCGGCGTGCCGGTGCTGCCGGGCGATATCATCGTGGCCGATGGGAGCGGCGTGGTGGTGGTGCCCCTGGCGGACGCCGAGGCCGTGCTACCCAAGGCCCAGGCGGTGGCCGCCGACGAGGTGCACAAGATCCGCGCGATTCGAGAGGGGCATCTTATCCCGGCCTGGCTGAACCCCACGCTGGAGCAAAAGGGCTGCGAGATCATCCAGGGCACCTGGAACGGAAAGCGTTAGGCGCGGGTGGAGGGAAGCTAGCATGGCCGAGATGGTTATCTGTCAGGCGGAGCCATTGAGGGGCTTTGTGGAGGCGATCGTGCGCCAGATGGGCGCCGATGAGCGGGTCAGCGCGGAGGTGGCCAGCCATCTGGTGCGCTCCAATCTCTCTGGCCACGATTCGCATGGCGTCATCCGTATCCCCCAGTATGTGCGCCAGGCGGATCAGGGCGTCGTAGTGCCCAACGCTCGACCTACTATCCTGAGCGAATCGCCTGTGACCGCGCTCATCGATGCCCGGCGCGGCTTTGGCCACTATTCCACGGCCTATGCGCTCGATTGGTGCATGCAGCACGCCCGCGAGCGCGGCCTGGCCGCGGCCGCGGTGCGCCACTCGAGCCACATCGGGCGCGTGGGCGAGTACACCGAGCGCGCCGCCGGACAGGGGCTGATCGCCATGGTCACTGTGGGCGCGTCGGGGCCCGGTGTGGGCGGGATGATGCTCTATGGCGGTACGCAACGCTTCTTCGGGGCCAACCCCTGGTCGTTCGGTGTGCCCGCCCGCGATCACGATCCGGTCGTCTACGACGGCTCCACCTCGACGATCGCCGAAGGCAAGGTGCGCTTCGCGCGCGCCAAAAAGGCCAAACTGCCGCCAGGCTGCATCGTCGATCGCAACTGGAAACCGACCACCGACCCCGAGGAGTTCTACGCTGGCGGCGGGTTGGTGCCCCTGGGCGGCGAGGTAGCCGGGCACAAGGGCTATGGCCTGGCGATGGCCTCGGCGCTCATCAGCGGGCTGTGCATGATCGATGATCCAGACCACTCGCTGATCGGCGCCTCCTCCATTCTGGATGTGGGCGATACGCGCGGCCAGATCGCGGGCGTATTTGTGTTGGTCATCGACCCGGGCGCCTTTGGCGACGCGGAGCACTATGCGGCCCTGGTGAGCGAGAACTTGAACGCCGCCAAGCGCGTGCCGCCCGCCCCTGGCGTGCGGGAGATCCTGCTGCCCGGCGAGCCCGAGATCAGGTCGCGCGCCGAACGGAGCAGGAGCGGCATCGCTATTCCCGAGGCCACCTGGGCCGATCTGGAAGCCGTCGCCAAACGTTTTGGCGTGGCCATGCCTGCCTGGCAAAGCCGTGTGACGGACTCCGATTGAGCTGGATCGTGAAAGCCCATGGATGATGCGACGGCCGTCTTGGACGTAGCCCGCCTCTATGGCCTGTCGCCTGCGCGCCTGCGCCCTGACCTGGAGATCGCGGGAAGCCCTGAGCGCTGCGAATACCGGGCGGTCATCGAGGATCAGCGCGGGAAGCTCTATCTCGTCGAGAGCCTGTTCGAACACACGCGGGCGCGCAAGGTCCAGATCGCCGATGCGCTAGCCGCCCTGCACCGCGAGGGGCTGGGCGCCGTCCATCCCTATCTGGCCGACGTGCGCGGCGAGCAGGTGACCCGCTACGGCGACGGCTTCTGGCAGATCATGCCCTACATCGAAGGCGTGCCGCTGCCCAGGCCCGAGTGGGTCGGCGAAGCCTGGCGGGGCCTGGCGCTGGCCGACTTCCTGCTCGGCATGCGCCAGGCCGCCGATCGCCTCCATCTCGGCCGTGGCTGGCCTATCTTCTCTCTTTCGGCCTACATCGC
>JAFGLK010000359.1 GCA_016928125.1 Anaerolineae bacterium | reverse complement strand
GTGTAGCTCATGAGCACAAAAGGATGGGTGCCCGGCGTGCCCGTTGAGTAGGCCCCCGAGGTCTTGCCCTGATTGGGGTAGCGGTCGACCCAGCGCTGCTCCAGCACGCCGCGCCGCAAGGTGTTCACATAGGCTTCGCCGAGGGGCGCCAGCCCGTCGCAGATCCAGTTCAGGGCCTGCTCAAAGGCGATGACGGGGCTGCCCTGGCTCAGGGGGGCCTTGAGGTCGTAGGGGTGCAGTTGCTCATAGCCCAAGGCGCGCCGCAGGACGCGCCAGTAGCGGTGCCAAAGCGGATAGTTGCGCCTCAGCGCCTCCACCACGTTGCGGTACACCGCGGTGGGGATCTGGTTGGGCCCCAGCGCGGCCTCGAGGGTGGAGGCATATCGGCGCGTCCGCGCCTCAAAGACATGCTGCTTGACGCCGGTCGCCAGGCAGTTCGCCATGGTGTTCTTGACCGCCAGATGGGCATCGGCATAGCTCTCCCAGGCCGTACGGCGCGTCTCGCGGTCGGGGCTGATCAGCAAGGCCTCCAGGTTGCCCTGCGAGATCGGGATGGGCGCCTCATCTTCAGAGGAGCGCGCAGGTGCAAAGGTCAGGTCGGCGTCGGCCAGCACGGTGTGCGTGTGGACGGCGGCCTCGAAGGGGTCGAAGAGCTGCCCCAGCACCTGTTCGACCTCGGGTGAGCATACATGCGGCTCGCGGCGCTTGAGGGCCTCGAAATAGTGCGCATAGATGGCCAGAGCGGGCTCGCTCTCGGCCCAGGCCAGCAGGTTATCCGGCCCGATGGCCAGCAGCTCGGGCTCTGCAAAGGCGATCGCGGCCGAGACCTCAGCCTGAAGGGCATTGGCGCGTGAGACCTGGGCGGCGGCGGCCTGGTTGGTCGTCTCCACCGACCAGGCGCATTGGGCGTAGAGGCGCACCTTGAACAAGGTGCGCATCGTCTTCTCAAGATCCCCTAGCCAGTGCGCCACACGCTGGGGGCCCTCAGCCAGTCGTCCAGCGTGGGAGGCCAGGTGGGGCAGGCTCG
Source organism: Anaerolineae bacterium (assembly GCA_016928125.1). The sequence goes on along the minus strand of JAFGLK010000359.1, from coordinate 6,649 downwards.
CGCGCACCTCCGCAAGCGCCGCTTCCCAGGCCTCGTCCGACGGAAAGACGCTGGCCGTATCCCACTTGAACTGCTCGGCGATCTCGCTGCGGGCCTTGACCGATGCCACCATCCCGTTCTCTCCTCATGTCGTGTTGAGTATCAGGCAGTCCATTATGACACAGCCCCGTGCAGTGGGCAAACCGGCGCCCAGTAGGTGACAAGGATGGGGCTCGCGGCGCCGGGGCGAAACCTCTCCGCCGCAGAGCAGCTATGCGCCTCCTGCGGAGCAGAGGGCGGTCAGGCCGGGCCTGGCCCTGGCTGTTGGCACCCATTACCCAAGATGGTATAATGCGGCCCATGGTCAGTATGCGGTGAGCCGCAGTCTGCAGCCTTACCGATGCGGGTGTTGCACGAAGGAGTATCGGCCATGGCAGATTCGGGTGCTGGCTTTGCCGGCGACTCTTCCGGACAGCGGCGTAGGGCTTTGCCCCCTTTGGAGGAGGGCATCGCTCTGGCCCAGGCTGGCGAGCAGGCCGAAGCACGCACGCGCTTCCAACGCCTCATCCAGAGCGATCCCAGCAACGAGGAGGCCTGGCTCTGGCTGGCCTGGGTGGCCGAGGGCAAGGATCGGGCTCTCGCCTACCTGCGCGAGGCGCAGGCCTTTCTGCCCGAGAGCCAGCGCATCCGCCAGGCGATGACCTGGGCCGAGCAGGGCGGCGCGTCACTGGTGTCGGGTTCGCAAGCGCCAGCTTCCTCGGGCGAGGGGCCGCCCTTTGCGCAGGGCGGCGTCCTCTCGGAAGAAGCGTCCGGGGATGTGGCTGCGCTGGGAGAGGACGAGAGCCGATCAGAGCCTCCGCGGCGAGCGAGCCCGTTGGGTGAGACGGCTCGCGCCGCGCGCGAGACGATCTCGCACATGGTGGGCAGTGCCCAGCAGAGACTGGGCCGCAGGGAGGGCCAGCGGGGCGCATCTCGCCCCAGGTTTTTCGAGGGCTGGCGCCTGCCTGAGGTTGTGCCGCCGACCATGGGTCGTATGCGCGGGGGGAGCCTCCCCCTGCTTGCGGTTCTGCTGCTGGTGGCCATGGCGGCCATCGTCTGGGCGGGCATTGTGAGAGCCCGTCGGGACGTAGGCGTGGCGCAGGCGCTTGTGCTGCCCACCATGGTGCTCGACGCCACGGCGACGCCGACGGTCGAGGATCGCTGCCAGACGCTCTGGGTTCAGGTTGACGTCGCTTGGACGCGCAACAACTGGGATGCCAGCATCGAGGCGCTCGAACGAATTCGTGCCATCGATCCCTACAGCGACGAGGCGCGCGCCCGGCTGGCCGAGGCGCACTTTAACCGGGGTGTGAGCTACATCGAGGAGAATCGGCTCGACGAGGCCCGCCTCGAACTGGATACGGCGATCCGCCTGGATGCGGAGAGCGAGCCGCTCCAGGAGACGCGACGGCAGTTGCACACCTATCTGAGCGGCCTGGACGCCTACTGGCAGCAGGATTGGGAGCGCGCCACCGAGCGCCTCGGGCGTCTGTACAAACGCAACCCCACCTTCCGCGACACGCAGACCATGCTGGCCGAGTCGTACTATCGCTATGGCGTGGTGCTTCAGGATCAGGAGCGTTGGGAAGAGTCGGCTGCCGTGTATGAGCAGGCGCTCGGTCTGTGGCAAGATGCGGCCTCTGGGGCCAAGGAGGACGCCCTGGTTCGCTTGCAGGTGGTGAACGATATCATCACGCCGCCCAAGCGCATCGAGGTGGATCTCTCGGACAAGACGGTGACCCTGTACGAGAACGGCGAGGTGCTGGACGTCTTTCGCGTGTGCACGGGCCGACGCGAAGCGCCGACCTTGCCGGGGCGCTACGAGGTGCTCGACAAGCTGCCGGAGGCCTATGCGTCCAAATGGGATCTGCGCATGCCCTGGTGGTTGGGCATCTATTGGGCCGGGGGCTCTGAGAATGGCTTCCACGCGCTGCCCATCTTGAGCAACGGGCGCACCCTGTGGAGCGGCTCTTTGGGCACAGGGTGTTCTTTTGGCTGCATCGTGCTCGACACGGACGACGCCATTATGATGTACAATTGGGCCGAGATCGGCGATGTGGTGATCATCTACCCATGAGGGAGAGGTTGGGTGAACGCTGGATGGTGACCATCGGAGCGCGCAAGTTGGGGCCACGGCAAGGGGATGTATGGCATGACTGATCGTCTCGCGGCGAGCAAGCCGTCAAGCGGGCCGAATACGGGTTGGCTGGATGAAGAACTGAGGAAAGAAAAGGCGCTGGTGCAGGAGCTGCGCGACACGGTCGCGCGGCAGCAGGTGGCCTTTGTGGACCAGAACCAGCGCGTGATGGCGCTCGAGTCGGCCCTGGCCAAACTGGAGGGCCAGCTCGCGCGCATCCCGGATGTCGAGCAGGCTCTCGAGCACACCCGGGATGAGCTGGTTCTGAGAATGGCAGAGCTGCGACAGGAGCGCCAAAAGAGCGAGACCGAGTTCCTGCGCAATCGCCAGACAGAGCGCGAGCAAGACAGCCGCGCCATCCAAGAGATCATGCTTGCCCTCGGGCGTATTGGCCCTCTCGAGCAGGGACTGGCGGTGCGAGAGGCGGAGGATGTGCGCCTGAACGAATCGCTGCTGCGCCTCGAGCAGGCGCTGGAGGACGTGCGTCGGCACATCCCGCGCAACGAAGAGGCCCGGCGGCAGCTGGCGGATGCCATCGAGAAGAATGTGGTGGCGATCCAGCAGACGGCCCTGGGTCTCGAGGAGGAGAAGAGCAAGCATCGCCCCACGATAGATCGCATCACTTCACTGGAGACGACCGCCAATCGACTCGAACAGCAGGTGGCGGCTCTTCAGGACATGCGCAAGGAGCTCACTGCCCAGTATGACGAGTTTCTCGAGATCCAGCGCCGCTCCGAGCAGACGCGCGCCCAGACCATGACCGAGTGGGGGCGCAAGTTGGATGGCTACGCCCATCAGCTTGAGGTGTGGAGCGACCAGATTCGATTCTATGGCGACCAGCACGAGAAGAACCGGCGCGTCCTGCGCGAGGTGCAGGAGGTGGCCCAGGAGGTCAGCCAGCAGCAGGATCGCCTGCGGCAGTTGCAGCGCATCGCCGAGGAGCAACTGCGGCGCGAATTGGTGGAGCTGCGCAGCGAGCTCGATCGGCGCTGGGCGCGAGAGGAGCAGCGCCGGGAGGCGGCCGCCGAGGCGCAGATGGGCCTGGATGATGCCCAGGACCAGCGTCTGACGGCGACCGAGAGCCAGCTGGAGAAGCAGCGTGCCGCGCTGGATGAGCTGTCCTTGCGCCTCGGGGCCGTGCGCAGCGAGCAGATGCGCGCCACGGAGCAGCTCGCCAGCAGTCACCGGAATGCCTGGAGCTCGCTGGCCGACGCACTGCAGGATGTGGCTGCAGCCATCGTGGGCGATGGGAAGGGGCAGCGAGGCGGCCAGGGCGCGCCCGCCAGGCCGCCCGCCAGCCAGTCGCAGGCCGCGGAGCAAGGCCCCGGCCCTGAAGATAGGCAAGGAGGAGACTAGCCGACGTGTTCGTCATCGGCACCGCCGGGCATGTAGATCACGGCAAGTCCACGCTGATCGAGGCGCTCACAGGCATCCATCCCGATCGCCTGCGCGAGGAGCAAGAGCGCGAGATGACGATCGACCTGGGCTTTGCCTGGGTGACGCTGCCGAGCGGGCGCGAAGTGAGCATCGTCGATGTGCCCGGACACGAGGATTTCATCAAGAACATGCTGGCCGGCGTTGGGGGCATCGATGTGGCGCTCTTTGTGGTGGCCGCAGATGAGGGCGCGATGCCGCAGACGCGTGAGCACCTGGCGATCCTCGATCTTCTGGAGGTCTCGCACGCGGTCGTGGCGCTGACCAAGATCGATCTGGTGCCTGGCCTGGCGGGTGGGGGCAGCGGCGACGACGGCGCTGCGGCGCAAGAGTGGCTCGAGCTGGTGCAGGAGGAGTTGCGCGAGGAACTGGCCGACACCGTGTTGGCCGATGCGCCCATCGTCCCGGTGTCGGCCCTCACAGGCGAGGGGCTCGATCGGCTGCTGCAGCAGCTGGATCGCGTGCTGGATCAGGCTGTGCCGCGCCGCGATGTGGGCAGACCGCGCCTGCCCATCGACCGCATCTTTTCCATCGCGGGATTTGGGACCATCGTGACCGGCACGCTGCTCGACGGGCATCTGAACGTGGGCGATGAGGTCCAGATCGTGCCGGGCGGACAGCGAGCCCGCGTGCGGGGGCTGCAGACGCACAAGGTGAAAGTGACCCAGGCTGAGCCGGGCACCCGGGTGGCCATCAACCTGAGCGGCGTGGCTGTGGATGAGCTGGTTCGCGGCCAGGTGGTGGCCCTCCCGGGGACCCTGGACGCGAGCACGCTGGTGGATGCGCGCCTGCGAACGCTCTCCAGTTCGCCATGGCCTCTGCAGCACAATGCGCTGGTGGACTTTTACAGCGGATCGGCGCGCGTGCAAGGGCATGTGCGGCTCTTGGATACGTCGAGCCTGGAGCCCGGTCAAGAGGGCTGGGTGCAGATTCGCCTGGCCGAGCCGGTGGCGCTGGCGCGCGGCGATGGCTACATCCTGCGGCTGGCCTCGCCGAGCATGACCCTCGGCGGGGGCCGGATCGTCCAGACGCAGCCGGGCAGGCGCTACAAGCGCTTTCAGGCCGACGTGCTCGAGAGGTTGGCCGCGTTGGGCAGCGGAGATCCGAGTCAGGTGCTATTGCGCACGCTGGAAGGTCGCGGCGTGCTGCGGGCTCGGGATCTGGTGAGCCGCAGCGGCCTGGGCGCTGAGGAGGCCCTCGGCGTGCTGGAGGATCTCGTCCAGACGGGGCAGGTCATCTCCCTGGCGGGCGGGATGCCGTCGAGGGCGGAGCTCTCGGCGGGCCATACCCCACTCACCACGCCCGTGTTCTGGGACGACCTGGTGGCCCGGGTGACCGCGCTCTTGAGCGAGTACCACGGCGCGCACCCCTTGCGCGTGGGCATGCCTCGGGAGGAGCTGGGCAGCCGGCTCTCCCTGGAGCGGGCGCTCGCGGGCCAGATCCTGGAGCGCGCCCTGGTGGAGAAGGTGGTCGCAGGGGATGCCCAGCGCGTATGGTTGCCCGCGCACACGGTGGTGCTCTCTGCGCAGCAGCAGCGCCAGGTGCAAGCGGTATTGGATGCCTTTGCGCAGGCCAGCGCGAACGCGGGCGTGAGCGGATCGGGCCTGGGCCTCCCGCCCACGCTCAAGCAGGTGGAGGAGGAGATCGGCGCCGAGTTGCTCCAGGTTCTCCTGGAGGATGGTCGCCTGATCAAGCTGTCAGACGATGTGCTGGTTGAGGCCGACATCCATGAGCGTATGCGTCAGCGCCTGGTCGCTTTTCTGCGCGATGAGGGCTCGGCCACGGTGGCCCAGGTGCGTGACGTGTTGGGGACCAGCCGCCGATATGCCTTGAGTTTCCTTGAGGACATGGATCGCCGCCGGGTGACCAAACGCATGGGCGACCTGCGCATTCTGCGCGACAGCCAGGTCGAGGACGCTTGACGTGTCCACGCGCAGGATCCAGCTCAGTCTGGACGAGTCGCTGGCGCGACGGCTGGCCGCCCGGGCGGTGGATCTGGAGCAGGCCTCGCCCTCGCCGGGCGAGGTCGCCGGTGATGACGCGCTCGTGGCGCTGGCTGAGCGCGAGCTGCAGGCCTGGTTGGGGCGCTGGGGCCTGCGCTATGTGACGCACCTGGTACGGCCCCGCGAGACGCTCCAGAGCATCGCCGCCCGCTACTATGGCGTCCGCAGCACGGGCCGCGAGCCGGGTCCGTCATCGCTTCCGGAGGCCGACCTGGAGCGCAAGGCAGCGGTGATCGCCGCCTTTAACGCGCTATCGCCCGGCCGGCCGATTCAGGTGGGCCAACTGCTGCGCATCCCCGAGGCCGGCCCTCTGGAGCCCCTGCCCAAGGGCGAGTCGCCCTATCTCTTTGGCCTTCACGATCGCGGCGGCGAGCACTATATGGGCTGGGCCGGGCGCAAGGGCTGGGTGCTGATCACCGAGGCGCTGGGCCGGGACCCCGACAACCGCACGGGCAGGTCGTATCGCGACCTGGCGGATGCGGGCTATGGTGTGATCGTGCGGCTCAACCACGGCTATGGCGAGAGGGGCACGCTGCCCCGCTCCGAGCACTATGAGTCGTTCGCAGAGCGGTGTGGACGCTTTGTGCATGCTTCGGAGGGTTGCCACATCTGGATCGTGGGCAACGAGATGAACCTGGCTGTGGAACGCCCCGGTGGCCCCGAGCATGGTGAGTGGATCACGCCGGCCCTCTATGCGCGGGCCTTTGCCATGGTGAGACAGGCGATTCGCTCGCTGCCTGGGCACGAGGACGACCAGGTCGTCACAGGGGCCGTCGGGCCCTGGAATGTGCAGACGTCCTATCCCGGCAACCCCAGCGGCGACTGGATCGTCTACTTCCGGGATATGCTGGCGGCCCTGGATGGCGAGCTGGACGGGGTGGCCCTGCATACGTATGGACGCAGCCCCGATCCGGCCGAGATCGTCAGCGAGTTGCGCATGGATCCTCCCTTTGAGCAGCGCCGCAAGATGTTTCGCACCTACATCGATTTCATGCAGGCCATCCCGGCGGCATTGCGTCACCTGCCGGTGTATATCACCGAGACGGACCAGAACGTC
>JAFGLK010000358.1 GCA_016928125.1 Anaerolineae bacterium | reverse complement strand
GCCGTGGGTCGAGCGCCGCGTGCAGCAGGCGCTGGAGGTGCGCGACGATCGCTACTGGCGCGACATTGCCCACGGCGACACATCCCGGCCCTGGTGGGAGGTGAAAACCACGCTGGAGGAGATCCACGCCGCATACCAGACCAACCCGCTGGCCGCCCGCCTGGTGCGCATGACCACCGATTTCGTCATCGGCAGCGGCGCGACCCTATCCGCCGACGCCTGGATCCGGGCGGCCTGGGACCATCCCCTCAACGCCCTGAGCCAGCGCATCTACCGCTGGTGCGACGAGCTGAGCCTCTCGGGTGAGCTCTTTGTGGTGCTCAGTCGCAATCCAGCCGACGGCGTGAGCTACGTCCGCGAGGTATCCGCCCTCAAGATCGACCAGATCGAGACCGCTCCCGATGACCTGGAGCAGGAGCTCAGGTACCATCAGCTCACCGAGGACACAGAGGGGCGCTGGTGGCCCGCGGCGGCCCGCGCCGACCCGCGCGAGCCCCAGGTGATGCTGCACTACACGATCAGCAAGCCGGTCGGCGACACGCGGGGCATGTCAGACCTGGCTCAAGTGCTGGCCTGGCTGAAACGCTACGACCTGTGGCTCGAGGACCGGGTGCGCATCAACCGCTACAAGGGCGCCTACCTGTGGCACGTCAGCCTGGAAAACCCCCAGCCGGGCCAGCTCGAGAGCAAGCGCAGCCTCTACGCGCGGCCGCCCAGCTCGGGCAGCATCATCGTGACCGACCAGTCCGAGCGCTGGGAGGCGGTCCAGCCGCGCATCGATGCGGACGACGTGGAGGCGGACGGCAAGGCCATCCGTCTGATGATCGCCGCCGGTGCGGGCGTGCCGTTGCACTTTCTGGCTGAGGGCGAGTCGGCCACCCGCGCCACCGCCCGCGAGATGGGCACCGCCACCTTCCGCCACTTTAGCCACCGCCAACACATCTTTGGCCTGATCCTCGCCGACGTGCTGCGCTGGATGGCGCGGCGAGCGGGCCGCCCCGATCCCCAGATCGAGCTGCGCTTCGAGGCCGTGCTCGCCGAGGATGAACGCCGCGACGATGCCGTAGGCCGGAACGGCATTCCGGCCCCTGTAGGCCGGATCGGTGATCCGGCCCTGGAGGACCCACGATGAGCCACACCCCGGAGCGCGTCAGCCTGGCCGTGGGCAGCCTGGATGCGGCCCTCAACGTCACCCTGATCGTCGCTTGCACCGCCAATGGCCTCGAGTATGGCGAGCGGGTGCTCGAGGCGGCCGCACCGCTCTTCGAGTGCGCGCCCTGCTTCGTCGATCATGGCCAGCTGTGGGAGGCTCCGCGCTCGGTGCGCGACCTGGCCGGCCTGATCCTCGGCGCCCGCTATGATCCCATCGCCGGCGCCATTCGCGGCCGCCTGGCGCTCGCGCCGCACGCCGCGTGGGTCGCCGATCTGGCCCAGCAGTTTGCGGCCTGCCCGGCCGTCGTGGGCCTATCGGCGGACATGTTCATCCGCAGAGAAGAGGCCCGCGTCACCCAGATCACCCAGGTCAACAGCGTGGATATCGTCGTGAGCCCGGCGGCGGGCGGCCGATTCGAGCCGCCTGCCCAGCCGACAGCCGAAGTTCGTCTGGAAAGGAGAAATGCCAACATGTCTGAGGAAAGCAGCCTTCATCACGTCATGCAGATCACGGGCTCGGGGGGCTCGGAGAGTGAGCCTGTCGCCCCTGGACAAGCTCAGGGCCCAGAGGCTCAGGGTCCGGGGGGCTCGGCGGCTGAGCCTGTCGAAGCCGCCCCTCGACAAGCTCAGGGCTCCCAGCTCTCGGAAGCGCAGGACCTTACCCACCAGATTGCGCGTCAACTGGTCGAGATCAAGCTTGCCGCCGCTAGCCTGCCGCCGGCGCTCGCCGATCAGGTGCGCGCCGCCACACAGACCGGCATCGTGCAGCTGGGCCAGGTAGACGGCTATATCGCCCGTCTGCGAGAGGCCTGGGCGGGCGCCATCGCCGGCGCCAGCATCAAGGGGCTGGGCCAGACCCTGCACCTGCGCGATCCGCTGGACCGGGTCACCCTGGCGTTTGAGCGCCTGATGGGCCTGCCCATGGAGGGCCACACCACCGACATCCCCAGGCTGTCGGGCATCCGTGAGCTGTACGATACCCTCACCGGAGACTGGGAGCGCTACGGCGTCTTTCGCGGGGATCGCGTGCAGCTCGCCAACGTGACCGTCTCGACCATGGCCCAGATCACCGCCAACGTGCTCAACAAGGTGCTCCTCAGGGCCTACGAGCAGCGCCCCCAGTGGTGGCAGGCCATCGCCTACGAAGAGGATTTCCAGACGATGCAAGACATCTCCTGGATCACCCTGGGGGGCTTCTCCAACCTGGACACGGTCAGCGAGGGCGCCGCCTACACGGAGAAGACCTGGGACGACTATGCCGAGTCGTCCAGCTTTCTCAAGAAGGGCAACTATGTGGGCATCACCCTGGAAGCGATCGACAAGGACGACGTCCAGGGCATCCGGGCGATCCCGCGCAAGCTGGGGCTGGCGGCCTGGCGCACGCTCAGCGCCGCGGTGTCGGCCCTCTTCACCGACAACTCGGGCACCGGTCCCACCCTGGCGGATAGCCTGGCCCTGTTCCACGCCTCGCACAACAACCTGGGCAGCACGGCCCTCAGCGCCACCAGTTGGGACGCCGCCGTGCAGGCCATGTTCCAGCAGGCCGAGTATCACAGCGCGGCGGTGCTGGGGGTGCGGCCGCGCTGGTGCCTGGTGCCCATCGAGCTGGAAAAGACCGCCCT
>JAFGLK010000357.1 GCA_016928125.1 Anaerolineae bacterium | reverse complement strand
GGCCCGTTCGCCATGCAGATAGGATGCAGCGCGGCGGGCTGTTTGCTTGCGTTTTCGCAGGTCGGCGTCCCGATCGGGACGCACGCACAGGGGATCATCTGTACGGGCTGATGATCGTCTAGGCAGGTGGCGCAGATGCCTGCGCCTAAATGGGCCGTCCGGCTCGTTGGAGTGGTCGCAGCCGTGTGGCTGGAGGATACACTGGGAGATAAGCGATGAAGACCCTTGGGTTTGTTTTTGGATATGCCAGGCGATACATCAAGCAGCTTGTTCTGGCCATGGTGGGCATGACGGGCCTCGTGGGGGTGGAGCTGCTGGGCCCCCAGATCATCCGTCGCCTGATCGCCATGGTCTCAGAAGGTGTCTGGAGCGCGGTGACGCAGCGCGAGATCCTGACGTTGGCTCTGGTGATCCTGGGGCTCTACATCGTGCGTGCGGGGCTGCGCTTCCTGAGCAACTACTCCTCACATGTGGCCGGATGGGCCGTCGTGGCCGACTCGCGGCGCCGGATCTATGAGCACCTGCAGCGCCTGTCGCTGCGCTTTTACGAGGACAAGCAGGTGGGCGAGCTGATGTCGCGCACGATCAACGACTCGGAGCAGTTCGAGCGCCTGATCGCCCACGCCATCCCTGACACGATCGTCAACGTGCTCATGCTCTTCGGCGTCATGGCGGTGATGGTCTCGATGAACTGGCAGTTGATGCTCCTGACGGTGATCCCCGTGCCGCTGATCGTCTTTGCCATGAAGGGGTTCGGCAAGTATGTGCGCCCCGCTTTCCGCGAGCGTCAGAAAGACCTGGCCGAGCTGAACGCCAGCCTGAATGACAATCTCACCGGCATTCGTGAGATCAAGACCTTCACCCGCGAGCCGATCGAGTATGGGCGCATCAGCGACCGCATCAATCGCTATCGCGATTCCATGCTGCATGCGCTCAGGCTGATGGCCATCTTCGGGCCTTTTGTCGAATTCACCTCCTCTTTGGGCACAATCATCGTGATCTATTTCGGCGGCCGCCTGGCCTTTCAGCAGGTGCTGCCCATCGAGGACTTGGTGGCCTTTTTCCTGTATCTGAACATGTTCTACCAACCCGTGCGGACCTTGAGCAATGTGTGGGAGAACATCCAAGAGGCTCTGGCCAGCGCCGAACGCGTGTCGGAGCTGCTCGAGGAGGAGCCCGAGATCGACGAGGCCCGCGACGCCATCGTGCTGCCCGAGCCGGTGCGCGGTGAGATCGAGCTCGCCAAGGTCAGCTTTCACTATCGGCGCGGGGATATGGTCCTGGAGGATGTGAACCTGAAAATCCCGGCGACGAGCGTCGTGGCGCTGGTGGGGCCTACTGGCGTGGGCAAGACGACCCTGGCCAGCCTGATCCCGCGTCTCTACGACGTGAGTGCTGGCAGGCTCACCGTCGATGGCCACGATGTGCGCGAGCTGAAGCTCAAGAACCTGCGTCGGCAGATTGCCATGGTGCTGCAGGATGTGTTCCTGTTTCACGGCTCGGTGCGCGACAACATCTTGTTCGGGCGCCCCGAGGCGACTGAGGAGGAGGTGATCGAGGCGGCCAAGGTCGCCAACGCCCACGACTTTATCATGAGCCTGCCTCAGGGCTACGCTACCATGGTGGGCGAGCGCGGCATGAAGCTCTCCGGCGGCCAGAAGCAGCGCGTCTCGATCGCGCGGGCGGTGCTCAAGAACGCGCCGATCCTGATTCTGGACGAGGCCACCTCCTCGGTGGATACCGAGACGGAGCTCCTGATTCAGCAGGCGATGGAGCGCCTCATGGAAGGCCGTACAACGCTCATCATCGCCCACCGGCTCTCCACCGTGCGTAACGCCGACCTGATCGTGGTCCTGGCGGATACGGGCATCGCCGAGATGGGTACCCACGAGCAGCTCATGAGTCACGCGGGGCTCTACCGGCATCTCTGGGAGATCCAAAGCCGTGTGATCCACACCCGGCCCGAGATGGACGAGCTAGGGCAACCGATCGAGGCATTCGGGCAGAACTAGCCGACGCATCTATCCCAGCCATAGATCTCGCAGCTGCCGGCGCCGGCGCTTGCCATGCGTAGCGATTGCGGCTATGCTGTATACGCTTAGCCGTGCCGCTGCGATGGTGGGATCTGGAGGGGTACAGATGACGGCGGATGGCAGGCCACGACCAGAAGCCTTCTTCCTGCGAGGCGGGGATGTGGGCTGTCTCTTGCTCCACGGCTTTACCGGCTCCCCGCCCGAAATGCGCCCGTTGGGCGACTACCTGCACGCCAGGGGCTTGACCGTGTCGGGCCCGCTCCTGGCGGGGCATGGCACCCAGCCCAGCGATCTGAATCGGGTTACCTGGGAGGACTGGCTGGCAACTGCCGAAGAGGCCTGGAAGGCCCTACGCGCCCAATGCCAGCCGGTCTTTGTGGCTGGCCTCAGTTTGGGCGCGCTGCTGACGGTTCATCTCTCGATCATGTACCCCGAGGCACGCGGCATCATCCTCTTGTCCCCCGCCCTTCGAGTGGCCAACTCGCTCATCTTCCTTGCCCCCGTCCTCAAGCACGTGATCGCACAGTTTCCGACGAGCGGCGCCGAGGAGGCCCAATACGCCGATCCAGAGGCGACCAGTCGGATGTGGCACTATCCCACCTATCCCGTAGGCGGCGCGGCCGAACTCCTGCGGTTGCAGCGCGTGGTGCGCCGCGAGCTGGGCGATGTGCGCGCGCCGGCCCTCGTCTTCTGCACTCGCGACGCGACGATCCACCCCTCATCGGCACAAGAGCTGTTCGACGGGCTGGGCAGCGCCGAGAAGGAGTTGATCACCCTCAACAACTCGGGT
>JAFGLK010000356.1 GCA_016928125.1 Anaerolineae bacterium | reverse complement strand
GCCCCCCCTGTCCCTGTGGAGGTCGCGCCGCCTGCGCCCGTCTCTGAACCGCGCTTGCCCGCCGAGATAGACGAGTGCCCCTCTTGCGGCGCCAAGGTGAATCCCGGCGACGCCTTTTGCGGCTTCTGCGGGGCTGCGCTGGTCGAGGCGCCGCCAGTCGCCCAGGCGAGCGAGGCCGCGGCACCTGTCGCACCCCCTCAAGCGGCCCAGGCCGCGCCCGCCCCTGCCCCCGCCGTCCCTGCGCGCGTGGTGGTGGCGGATAGCGGCATGGAGATCCCTCTGGCCCCCGGCCAGGAGACGATCGTGGGCCGCGAGGACCCGGTGAGCGGCATCTTCCCTGACATCGACCTGACGCCGCACAACGGCGAGGAGGGCGGTGTGTCGAGGCGGCATTGCCGCATTCGCCGTGTGGGAGCAGGTTACACGGTGGAGGACCTGAACAGCACCAACTTTACGCTGCTCAACCAACAGCGTCTTGAGCCAGGCCGCCCGGCGCCCCTCGCCGATGGCGATGAGATCCGGGCCGGGCGCGTGCGACTGATCTTCAAGGCAGGCGCATGAGCTTTCCCTGTCCCTCGTGCGGCTCGACCGTGCGCGACGAGGCGCGCTTCTGTCCGCGCTGCGGCTATCATGTGAGCCCCCGGCTCGACCCGGGCACGGAGCTCGATGGCGGCAACTACCGCATCGTGCGCTCCATCTCCAAAGGCGGCATGGGGGCCGTCTATCTGGCGGAGGATCGCCGCGCCTTTGATCGCGCCTGCGTGGTCAAGCAGATGCTCGACTATTATGACCCCGGCGACGAGGAAGAGCGCGAACGCGCCCAGGAGCGCTTTGAGGAGGAGGGCCGCATCCTGGCACGCCTGAGCCACCCAGGCATCCCCAAGATATACGCCTTTTTCTTCGAGGGCCGTCGCTACTATATCGTGATGGAGTACATCCGCGGCGAGAACCTTGAGGCCTATGTCACCCACACCGACCACGCTGGCCAGCTTTTGCGGGGCGCGCGCCTGCCACAGGAGGAGATCGTGCGCTACACGATCCAGGCCTGTCGCATCCTCGAATACCTGCACGCCCAGCCTCGCCCCGTGGTTCATCAGGACATCAAACCCGCCAACCTGATCCTGGAGAATCAGTTGGGCGAGGTGCGCCTGGTCGACTTTGGCACGGCGCGCGCCGAGATCCCACCCGGCGCCAAGCCTGGCAATGGCCCCCATGCCAGCGTCTACGGCACCGATGGCTATGCCCCGCCGGAGCAGTATCATGGTCGGCCCGTCCCGCGCTCGGATGTCTTCGCCCTGGCCGCCACCATGTACCACCTGCTGAGCGACGATGATCCCCGCGATCATCCCTTCAAGTGGCCGCGCCTGTCGGTGCTGCCCAGGGAGCTGGGCCTGGCCCTACAGCGCGCCCTGCGCCACAATCCGGAGCAGCGCTGTTCGGCCGAGGATCTGCGGCACGGGCTGGAGGCCATGAGCACCCCCGAGCGCACGCTGCAGGCCTTTACCTTTCCGGGCGGCGCACGCATCCGTTCGGTGACCACGCTGCCGGCGCTCTGCGATGAGCACTGGGACGCCGGGCGCTCCTTTCTCTACAACGGCGATTTCCAGCGCTGGCTGCGCGACATCAACCGCCACGATCTGGTGCTGGCCGCCGACGACCTGGTCAAGCACGAGGAGAATCATGATGCCGGCCTGGAGGCCTTTCTGCGCGTCATCGATCCCGGCCTGACCCATCCCAAAATCGCGGCGGATCAGGCCGCCGTCGACCTAGGCCCCATCGCCCGCGAGTCGGCTCTGATCCGGCGCCTGACGGTGGTCAATCATACGCGCGGCTACACCCAGGCTAGCGTGCGCTCGTCACAGCCCTGGCTGGAGGTGTATCCGCAGACGCTGCATTGCTGGGCCAAGGTGGCCGCCGATGTGCGTGTCAATGTACGGGCGGAGAATCTGCCCTTCCGAAGCCAGCAGCGGGGCGTTATCACCATCAGCAGCGATGGTCAAGACCCGCTTGAGATCCCCGTGCTGGCGCGGGTATCCTTGCTGCGCGAGACGTGGCGCCTCACCCGGCGGGCGCTTTCGTCGGCCTTTCCTGAGAGCTGGCGCATGATCCGCGACTCGTGGCGCCTGGTGGCCCAGGGCACTCGCGCCGTGGATCGCTTTTTCGCGCGGCACGGCTGGGTGATGTGGCTGCTTTGGCTGGTGATGGGCGGGGCCATTGGCCTGGGGCTCTATGCCTGGCCCGCTGATCTGAGCGTGCAGGTGGGCGAACAACTGCTCACAGCGCCGCAGAGTTGGGTCGATTTTCTGGCGCCGGTGGCCCTGGGTCCGCCGATCATCTTACTGGGCCTATGGTTGCTCTTGCTTGGGCTGAGCCTGGTCAGCGGGGCAATCTCCGGGTTCTTGTACGGGCTGTACAAGTCGTTTGTACGCTAGGGCCACGAACTCAGTAGAACATGTGCTCGCGGTAGACCTCGAGCGCATAGAGATAGCTATCATAATGGATGCGCGGCGGCAGTGAATGGTCCTCCGCAAAGACCAGGCGCGCGCCGCGCGCCTTCATCCCCTCGATATACTCTGCCACCTCACACCGGATAATGTCGCGGTCGTTGGTCTCCAGCACACGCACGTCCAGCCCGCCGACAAAGGCCAGTTTGTCGCCCACCGTCTCTGCAAAGGTGAACGGCTCGTTGTCTCGCGCCTTGCGCTCGATGGGGTTGAGCGCATCAAAGCCCGCCTCGATGATCAGAAGCAGGGCCTGGGCCGTGCTGCCGCAGCTGTGTAGCACCACCGGCAGGTCATAGCTGTGGAAAAAGTCAACCAACTCGCCATAGTATGGGAAGATGAGTCGCTCTAGCACCTGAGGCGAAGCGAACAGGCCGTTTTTGTAGCCGAGGTCCTCGTACAGCCAGATGCCATCCGGCAGGCCCAGTTGATCGAACATATATTGAAAGTGC
>JAFGLK010000355.1 GCA_016928125.1 Anaerolineae bacterium | reverse complement strand
GGCCTGCGCGTCGGCCGCGATCAGGCCGGGCGCCTCGGGATCGGGCCAGGGGTGGGCCTCGATCTCGGCCAGCGTCTCGGCCTCGGCGAGGGGCGAGTGGATGCAGTAGGGCAGGCCCACACCCATGTAGCGGTAGCGGCAACCATAGCCATCCAGGAAGCTGCCATCCGGCTGTTCGACCTTCTCAGCGGGCGCGCCCACATAGCCCGCCACGCTGGCCAGGTCGTCGAACGGAAAGGCGTCCAGGTAGCGCCGCAGGCCCGGATCGTAGGGCGCAGCGGTGTCCATGATGTTGGGCGAGAAGATGGGGATGCGATCGGGCTCCTGATGGCCGGTAGCCATCAGGACGCGCTGGCGTGGATTCATGGCCTGGGCCTCCCCTAGGACGGTCTTTGCACCAGAGTGCCTTGGCAGTCAAGCGCCGTCCATCATTCTACGGAGAGGACGCCGAGCGCGCAAGCAGGGGAGGCGCCTCGGTACAGAACCGATCGGCGCCTCTCTTGCGCCCGCGCCCTGCGCCTGGCCGAGACAGCCGCCTTGCGCCGCCGCTTGCGTCTGGCCTGCTCGACTCAAGCAAAGGTCGAGCCCGCACGGGCAGACCGGTGGCGTTCCTCCTCGAGCTCGGCGAGGCGCTGTGCCTTGTGGACCGTCAACAAGGCGTCGGCGCCCTTGCGGCCAAGACCGAAGCTCTATCACCTCTCCTCGCGCACCCAGGTCACCGGCAGCGCCTTGCCCCGCACCTTGTTGCGGAAACGCACGGCCGGGTAGCCCAGCTCGAGTTCTCCGAAAATGCGCTCGTGGCGCCCCAAGCCCAAGCGCCGCCTTGCGACCCGGCTCTTGTCGAGCACAATGCCCCCTGTGCCGCGCAGGCGGCTGCCGATGCCGTGCGCCTGTGCATATAGGATCATATTATACAGGGCATAGCTGGCGCTCTCCAAGCCGAGCGCCACGCGTCGGTCGCCCACCAGGAAGACCGTGGCGGCGGGCTTGACGACGTCGCCACCTACCGCCAGCGTGTGCTCCATCTTGACCTTGTCCTTGTCGTCAGGAATGAGCGGCAGGATCCCCTTGAGCCGGCGCAGCAACCAGACGATCGGCTTGGGCCGGAAGATCAGGCCATAGATGCGCCGCACGAAGCGCAACACCTCCTCCTCCAGCTCCGCCATCACGGCGGGGTCGTCGGTGACGATGGCGCGCAAGCCATAGTGGTTGGTGGGAGCGTGCACACCGTAGGAAACGATCTCCTCCACCAGGGCGCGTTCGAGCGGGCGCCCTGCGAAAAACCGCATGGTGCGGCGCTGCTTCAGCAGCTCGTCCAGCGCCTCAGGCGTTGGCAGCCGGTCGGAGGCAAACGGCTCAGGCGGCACGCCGTCCCACGAGAGCGCACGCTGCGGGCAGATGGCAATGCATTGTGCGCAGGTGCTACAGAGGGAGCGCTCGATCCGCCAGCGGCCGCCCTCCACCGACAGGCAGCCCTCGTGACAGATCTCGGCGCACAGGCCGCAAAGAGTGCAGACAGCGGCATCGTGGACGATCATGATGATGGCTGCTCCTTCTCCAGATGGGGCGCCAGCGCCTCGTAGAGGGAGGCCATCGCGCCCAGGTAGGCGACCGGCGGCCGGCCCACGGGGATGCGCCGGGCCCTTTGCCGGCAGATCGTGGTCTCGTGCGGCGCGCCCAGCTCATCTACCCTACGCCCATCGAGACGAGACGTTGCGGGCATCGCTCACCACAGAGGCACAAAGACGCAGGGGATATCTATGGGACGTGATGCTCGTCAGGGTCTCTGGTCAGGCACCTCGAGATGGCCGGTCAGGCGGACTCGTCGCCGTCCTTGCCGTTGCGATGCAGGTGCACAAAGGCCGCCACCACCGCCGGATCGTATTGGCGCCCAGCTTGCTCCTGCAGGTAGGCCAGCGCGCGCTCCGGGGGCCAGGCCCGGTGATAGGGTCGATCGGAGCAGAGCGCATCCCACGCGTCTACCACGCCAAAGATGCGCGCCGCCAGCGGGATCTGCTCGCCGCGCAGGCCACGAGGGTAGCCGGAACCATCCCATCGCTCGTGGTGGCAGTAAGGTATGTCCAGCGCAGGCTGCAGATACGAGATCCGCCACAACATATCGCGGGCATGGGTCGGGTGTTGGCGCATGGCGGTCTGCTCGTCGGGCGTGAGCGGGCCCGGCTTGTGCAGGATCGCGTCGGCGACCGCCAGCTTGCCAATGTCATGCAGCAGCGCGCCACGGCGGATCTGCACCAGCTCCGCTCCCTCCAGCCCCATGGCCTGCGCGAGACGCACGGCAAGCGCCGCCACCCGCTGCGAGTGGCCGTCGGTCTCTCGATCGCGCATGTCCAGGGCCAAGGCCCAGCCCTCGAGGGTGGCATCATAGGCCTCAGCCAACTCCACACGACTACGTTGCACATCGTCGTACAGGGCGGCGCTGTCGATGGCTATGGCCGCCTGCCCGGCGAGCGATTCGGCGTAGGCCAGCCAAGCGTCATCGGGCTGCAGATCCGTGCGATGATAGAGGCCCAGCCAACCGATCACCGCGTCCCGGGCGACCAAGGGCAACCCGTAGTAGAAGCGAAAGGGCTCGCCGCCCAAGGCGGCCAACGGGAACGAGGCCAGGCTCTCTTCTGGCTCGATCAGACGGATCGGGCGCTTGGCGAGCTCTGCGCTCCCCTGCTCGGGCAGGGCCGGCGCCGACCGCAATGACTCGACCTCAGTCCAGCGGAAGCCCTGCCCGGCTGCATACTCGAGCCGCCCACTGGCGCGCTGCACCAGGTGGATACAGGCCGCATCCACCCCCAACTGGCCCGTGACCTGCTCCAGGATCACCTTCAGGACCCAATCCAAATCAAAGCTGCCCGCAATAGCTGCATCGATAGCCCGCAGGCCCGAGAGCCGCGAGAGCTGCGTCTCGACGGATGCCTGAGCCTGGCGACGCTGCGTGATCTCGCGCTGCAGCAGGTTGTTGGCCTGAGCGAGCGCTTCGGTCCGCTCTGCGACCCTTTGCTCGAGTGTGGCCTGGACCGCCTTTAGCGCGGCCTCGCTGGCCTTGAGCTCCCGAAACAGCACCCGATAGGGATCCATCAGGCTGGTCGCCACCACCGCACGGTACAGAGCATAGAACGAGCCGATCTTGAGGAGATGGCCAGCAGTATTGGCCAGATCATACACGCCCACATAGAGGGTCAAGGCCACCTCTGCGCCGATCAGCAATAGCGTTGAGACCGCCAGAGCAGGGGTCGCTTGTCGGTCCAGCAGAACCCGCCGCGAGGCGAGCACGAGCAGTGAGGCCAGCAGCAGCGCACAGATGACATACTCGCTGATCTTCTTAAAGGGGGTCAGGCCGAGGCCCTCGACATAGCAGGCGGGACACACGCGCCACCAAAAGATAGCGCACAGCGCCAGACCCGTGGCCAGGCCATACGCACCCAAGATCAAGGCCGGGCGCTGTGGAAGGTGCGCCAGGAGGGGCGCGGCCAGGAGGGCGCTGGCCTGGACAGAGCGGGCGGCGATCCAGAGCTGCGTCGCCAGGTCGGCGCCATGCTCGGGGAACACGCCCATGCCCTTGTAGGCGAGCATATGCAGCGTGTCCACGCCCGCCACGAAAAAGCTGGCGATGCCCAAATGAAGAAGATAGGGTTGCCCACACAGGTGACGCGCATTCCAGGCCACCACAAAAACGCACAGAGCGATAACAATACTAAATAGCTCGGACAGGCTATGGAAAAACACATAGCTGTGAAGGCGCGTCAAGGCGACCCCGATGACGAGGGCTACTGCGAGCAAGATATGCCGGAGAGGGAAGGGTCTGTATCCTTGGGCGATCACAGCCTCGGCCTCCAGTCTATTCGGAGTCTGGAGGGGCAACCAAGCCAACGAGCACACGACACAGAGCGAGCGTGCACCGTCGGCGCAGGCCTCAAGCCGCGCCAGACGTGGCGCCCAGAGGCCGAATGACGATCGGACTCGCGCCAACACCCCTCTAGGCGACCGGCGAGTTCCCGCGAGTGTCCTACGAAACTCCCCGGCCTCATTGGCCAAGCCGTAAAAGCCAGCGATGCCACTCTGAAACTGATCCCACCCACCCCCCAACACAGCCGTCCGTCGCATCAAGCGGCACAAGACACAATGGAACGCGCAAATGTGGGCAGATATGCCCTGCGAGCGAACGAAAGTTCGCCTCCAGTATACACGGGTAGGCCACGAGATTCAAGTGGTTTCGATGCCATTTCTTCAAAAGCGCACTAAAATCTTGGCATCTCAGAGGGCGAGTTTGCCGAAAAGAGCAGCCAACGCGACTGCACGCCTATGTCGAGTGGTTGGGCTCAAAGAGCGCCAGCGCGGGGCAGCCTACCTCGCGCTGCTGGCAATGGGCGCAGGCCAACGAGCCGCGCACCACACTGTTGCCCAGCGTCGCCAGCAGCACGAGCAAAAGCATCAGAGCCAGCACCCAGACCCGAAAGTCGAGGATCAGGGCCACGATCCCACCCAGCAGGGGCAGCAGCATAACGCCCAGATCAGGCAGCATGTCGCGCCAGGAGAAGGAGCCCGCCGCGAATCGGGCCGGATCGCCGGGCGGAAGGAGCGTGGCGCAGAGCAGGCCCCGGCCGAAGGCGCAGCGCTTGCCATAGTAGGCGCAGTCCCTGCAATGGGTCAGCGTCCGCACCTCCATCCAGCCGCAGTAGAGCAGATAGGCCACCGCCAGCCAGACGTGGAGGCGGCTGAGGATGACCGCCCCGATCACCTCGACGGCCAGCGTGTGGGCGACGGAGAGGAGCACGATCCACAGCGGATACGACTCATAGGTTCGCGTGTTCATGCGGTTCCCTACCTGTCACGGGGCGGACGAGCCGCGCCCGTCACGCCGAGCGCCGTCCAGGCCGCAGCCGGCGTCAGGGCCAGGGGGCGATGTCCCACCACGCCCGCAGACCGTGTGCCCGGCCGCACGCCGTGCGCCTTGCCCGGGCGCAGACGGCGCCCCATCGCTAGCTGCGGATCTGGTAGAGCTCGTGCAAGGAGCCGCCTCCCGCCACCTCCGTCCATCGGGCCAGCCAGGCCTTGCCCGCCTCGCTCTCCGCAAACGCCATGGTTGCGCTATAGTAGGCATCCAGGCTGCCAAAGCCCCACTCCTCCACCAGGTAGTTGTGAGCGTCGGGCCCTGAGAGGGGCAGCAGGGCGCGAAACGTGAGCCCCGGTAGCTCTGGCAGGGGTCGCTCCTTCACAAGAGCTATGGCCCGATCCATCGCCCCCGCCTTGATGCGCACTTCTAGGCGCATGAGCCACGGGCCCGGGTCTCCCTTCAGAGCCACATCGCGAAGGACCCAGAACAGATCCTCCGACCATTCCGCCACAGCCTCCCCAAAGGCCTGCCACCAGCCGGAATCCTCTATCGTCTGCCACCAATCCGAAAAGCCCCGCTCGCGCTCGTCAAAGCTCTCGTAGGTCTGGTCGGCAACTATCTTGCGGACAAAGCCATGGCCGTAGCGCGGCGTCATAACACGCCATGTGTAGCCGGCTACGTTCATGGGCGGGGATGTCTTGGCGAGCTCGAGATTCTGCGACCAACGGCCTGGCTTGGGGTAATTCACGAAATGCTGGACGTACATCTCACCCTCCTCTATTCCCTCTGATTGTCTGTCGGCTCCTGCGGAGCCAACCACCGACCTGTCCCTGTGGAAAATGAACCCCGCGACGAGCCGGGGCACCCCCGGCGGCGCTGCGTTGGCTTGCCTCACCTCCCTCCTCGGTCCGCCGTCGCCAGTATAACCGCTGCGCAAGGGTGTAGCAAGGATCGAACGCAGGCCCTCGCGGGCAGGGCAGATGCGATCATGCATCCTACGGATGGAGGATGCCGACACTTGAGCGCAGGCGCGCCTCGTCGATGATATCCTCCATTAGGAGGATACCTCACTTGCACGAACCGCTTGTTTGTGTAGGATATCCCCCATGTTGAGGATGGGCACCGGCTCGCACGTCATCACGCCAAACACAGGAGGCGCGCTATGGAAGGCATCACGCTCGAAGCGCTGCTCGAGGGCCGCGATGGGCGCCAGGATCAACTCATCGAGGTGCTGCAGGACATGCAGGCGGCCTACAACTACCTGCCCGAGGAGGATTTGCGCCTGGTGGCCGAGCGGCTGGACGTCGCGCCCATCGAGGTCTACCGCGTGGCCAACTTCTTCAAGGCCTTCAGCCTCAGCCCCCG
>JAFGLK010000049.1 GCA_016928125.1 Anaerolineae bacterium | reverse complement strand
GCTCGATCTGCTTCTGGCGCCGCATTTCCCTGACCGATATCATCGCAAGTACCTCGCTGCCATCGCGAGTGAAACGGATGCTCTCCCGGTGCCCGCTGAGGCCCCGCCGCTCAGCATGCAGCGGGGATATATGCCCCCTCTTCTGAACACGACCGGCGAACCTTCGGATTTCAGGACCAGTTGGCAGATGATTGTGCGGTCACCGCACTCTCTTGTGCTAGGATGTGTGGGCGCAGGCAAAAGCACACTGCTGCGTTCTTTGGCCTGGAGGATGTCACACGATCCGAACCCAGAGGATGTGCGCTTGGTAACGTTGCGGCATTTCGGGGAAGCTGTGGATGAGCTCATGCCCGTATGGGTTGAACTCCGCGGCCTGGATCTCGCTGGGCAGTCGCTGCTGGATGCTATGGTGTCGAGCATGGCAGCCTACGGATTCCCTAGAGCACGCGAATTTCTGCTGCAAAAGCTCGAATCCGGCGAGTGCATGCTTCTTTTGGATGGCCTGGAGGCCCTGCGCGACCAGCAACGTCGGGACGAACTGAATGAGCTCGTGAGGAGATTCTCGAACAATATCTGGGTCGTCGCTGCGCGCTCGGAATCGCGGCCCCACGGGCTGCAGTCGTTCACGGCATACGAATTGCAGGGCATTGCCCAAGCCGATGTGGCCCAGTACGTGGAGCTTTGTTGCCAATCGGCCCCTTCGGGCGAGGGACGAGCTCTTGCGCAAGGCCTTTGGGCAGCTTGCGAGCGAAGTGAAAGCCTGCTTGATCTGGCTTCGAACCCGCTCATGCTGGTCTCTATGGGCAGTGCCGTTCGGGAGCGATCTGTGCGCGCTCCCAGGCTTTCTATGCTTTGCGAGGCTTGCATGCAGGCCTTGCTCAGCCCCCTTACGCAGAATACCTCTCTTGGCACTTTGGACCAGCGGATAACTCAGCAGTTGCTCCAATCGCTGGCCTTGGCATCTCAGCGTCGTGGAGGTCTGGCCCTCACGCGATCAGACTGCTTGAGCCTGATCGGCGAGCAACTCGTGGAGGAGAAACTGGCGGAGCCCAATCAGCAAGAGCACTACTTGAGTCTGCTGACCGACGAGCTCGGCGTGCTGTGTCCAGCGGCAATCCCTGGCGAGAGCGACCGGTACCGGTTCTTCAAGCCGATGCTTCGCAGTTATCTGGTTGCACGCTGGATTGTAGATGACGACGCCACGCAAGAGCTCTCTGAGCATGTGGATGATCCCTCGTGGGCCGACAGCGTGATACTGGTTGCCGGCTTGCTGGCCGATGCTTCATCTTTGCTGAGTCATATCGAGAACGAGGCTCAGGTGGAGCCCGACAAGTGGTTCCTGCTGGCGCACTGCCTCGCGGAGGTGGCGCGGCCCGATACACCGTCTATGCGTGAGATGCGCGAGAGGGTGGCGGGCTATCTCTATCGCTTGTTGGAGCAGGATGCAGAGCCAGGATCTGGTGGGGCTTTGCTCTGGCACCAGGCTGCTACGGCTGTAGCGGGGATGGAGAGAGCTCGGGGCGCGGACTATTATCGAGCGATGCTGCTTGACCGGCGCGATCCAGAGAATCGCGCCCATGCGGCGCTGGCGTTGGGCCGCCTGGGTGAGATCTGGGCCGTGCCGGCGCTGGGCATGGCTATGACCGACGAAGAGCCGGCCGTAGCGCGGGAGGCGGCGCAGGCGCTGGGGCGCATCCCCTCTCGGCAGGCGGTGCACGCACTGCCACGCGCTTTGAGAAGCCCCCATGCGCAAGTGCGTGAGGCAGCCGCACGCGCATTGGCAGAGCAGGGCCGTCGCCAGATAATGCAAGCCACCGTCGTGTCGCTCCTGATCGATGCGCTACACCCCGAGCAAGGGGCCCCCGAGGAAGTGCCTTTACTGGCCGAGCGGGCGCTTGCAGCGATCGGTCCCCAGGTGACAGATCAGCTGGCGGGTATGCTGGATGATCCTCGTTCCTCTTCGCGACTGACGGCACTTCAGCGAGGGCGCATAGCCAAGGTTCTGGTCAACCTGGGCGACGAACGGGTTCTGCCAACCCTGATCGACGCTCTCAAAAGCCGCCAACTGCAAAATGCGCAGGCATTGATAGACACAGTCCAGGGGCTTGGGGAACGTGCCGTGCCGGCTCTCATCGCTGCTCTTGTGGGTGCTGACAATATCCAAAGCAGCCGACTCATCGCCTCTCTGGCGGCGATCGGTGCACCCGCTGTGGGCGCCCTGATCCAGGCCTTTGGCAGCAACTATCCGGAGGTGCGCACCGCTTCGCTGCGCGCTCTGGAAGCGATCGGCTTCCCTGCGCGCGATGCGTTGATCCAGGCGCTCTTGCACGATGAGGAGTTTGAAGTTCGACGCCGTGCGCTGCAAGTGCTGCGCCGCATCGCGGACGAGTCGCCGGCTGTGGCCGGCGACGTGGTCTTTGCCTTGATCAACGCGCTAGACGATGCGGATGTGGGTGTGCGCGCCAACGCCGTTCGCTATCTTGGCGAGCTACACGATGCGTCTGCTGTGCCGCCTCTGCTGGCTCTGGCCCAGGACGTAGAGGGAACCAGGCCCAGCCTCCGCCGGGCGGCCATCACCAGTCTGGGAGCGATCGGGGCAGCGAATCCTGACGCGGTTGAATCCGCGATGCCGGCTATGATCGCCCTGCTGGTGGATTCGGAGATCGGTGAAGCGGCTTTTGCGTCGCTGCGCGGCTTGGGTGCCCCGGCGGTTCTGCCACTGATCCGGGCGCTGCATGCCTCTGGTGAGGCCACAGTCGAGCTGGAAAGCCAGGATCGGCAGGCGATCTGGCCGGTACTCGAGTACATTGGCGCCAGCGCGCGCCCCGGCGATGAGGGCCCGCTAGGACTCGCCGCGACCTACGCTGCCCTAGGCAAAGCGGGCCTGGCCCCACAGGCGATTCTTGACCTGACCGCCAATCTCGCCTGGTGGGAACATGGCCGCGAACTCCATCAGTCGCTGGAGACAGCGTATCGGCTTTCGCAGGCTTCTGATCTAGGTGAGGTGAGTCGCTCCGCCGATGCGCTCGGCTGGCTGGCCGACATCGAGGTCTGGCTGCGACCTCACATCCGACGCGTTCTCTCTGATCTCAGGAATGTGATCGGCAGCGCGAGCATCTTTTACTCCCTCACGCGGCGGCAATCAGGTCTGACTCCGAATGGCCAGCGCGATGATCTGCTCAACTCTCGCGACGCTCTGCTGAGCGCCGTCAGGAGCTTGGGGGAGACACAGGGCCTGATTCGTGGCGCAACCCTGCCCTTTGAGCGCGTCTTTTTTGGCCCTCTGATCGAGCGCTGGCGTACGATCATCTACGAGGCCGCACAGAAGCTCCGCGGTAGAGCGTCGTTAGAGATCACATTGGCCACGGAGCAGTTGCCCGTTCGGAATGGCACGGTGGTTGTCAAGGCCGTCTTTCGCTTTGCCAATCGAGGCGACAGCATCGCTCGAAATCTCTCGGTGACGGTGGGCAGTCGGGACGTGCAGGTGGTGACGCCAGGTCCGCTGGCCTTGGAGCCTCTCGGTATTGGCGAGCGGCGTAGCGTCGATGTGGAGATCGCGCCGCGGGGGGCCGTACGGGCTACGTTGGAGCTCATGGCGCAGTACGATGATGATGAGCGTACCCAGTTCACCCAGGCCTTTAGCGCGCACATCGCGTTCGTCGACGCGCCCAATCGCTATACCCAGATTGGACGCAGCCCCTACATCGTGGGCATGCCAGTCAAAGACCCCGAGATGTTCTACGGGCGCGGCCAGGTGCTCGACTGGGTCTCTGAAAACATCAGCAGCCAGCATCAAGAGCAAGCCTTACTCCTCTACGGCGAGCGACGCATGGGCAAGACCTCTGTGCTTTATCAGCTCTTGCGTCAGCCGCCGACGCCGCAGCACATTCCTTTGCTCTTCGATCTTCAGCTCTATGGCTATGTCACAAACACCGGCGAGTTTCTATATGAGCTCGCGGGGGCGATCAGCGCCAGGCTGCGGCAAGAAGGGATGGCGCCGGCAGAGCCCTCCTGGGAGGATTTTGGCGCCAATGCCTATCGGGCGTTTCGCGACTATTGCGATGAGATCGATCGCCATCTGGGCGAGCGGCGCATTTTCATCATGATGGATGAATTCGGCGTGTTGATTGCCAAAGTACATGAGAAAACCTTTGAGGCCAGCCTCTTTGACTATCTCCGCGGCGTGATCCAGCGCTCAGATCGCTTGAGTTTCCTCTTTACCGGAGCCTACGAGGTGCGCCGGATGCAGCAGGATTTCGGCTCGATTCTGTTCAATATGCCCAAGGTCTACAGAATCAGCTACCTTGGCACGGAGGAGACCCGCAGACTCATCGAGGAACCGGTCAGCGGTCTGCTGGATTACCATCCCTTGGTCATCGAAAAGATCCAGGCGGTGACGGCCTGTCATCCCTACTTTGTGCAATATATCTGCAATGAGCTCCTGCAACTGGCACGCAAGGAGCAGAGAAACTATGTCGAGCTATCCGATCTCGACCTGGTGACGCGGGGTGTGCTGCAGGATGCCACGGGCAACATCGAGCATGGCATTTACTATCATCTCAGCAACACGGAAAGGCGCGTGATCGCGGCCGCAGCCAGCCTGATCGACGATGTACGTGTCCTCGTCGCGCTGGACGATATCGCCGGCCGCCTGGAGCAGTATCGTCTCGGCATGTCGGGCGAGGCGATTCTGGAGGCATTGAGAGCCTTGAGAGAGCGCGATCTGATGAATGAAGAACGCATGGGACAGACCCTAGGCTATGGCTTTGCGATGGGCCTCATACGCATGTGGTTGAATCAGAACGAGACGCTTCTACGATTGGCCCAAGAGGCCGAAGTGAGTTGAGAGAGCGCATGGGAGCCGGAGAGGGAGCAGTGACGAATAGGCAAATCCAGCGAGCGGCCAACCCCTATACATACAGCAGACCCGTTTCGGGCCTCGACCAGTTCTTTGGTCGCGAGAAAGAGCTGGCGTATGTGTTCGACTGCATTCGCAAGCGGGCCTGCGTGAATGTCGTCGGCGAGCGCCGGATCGGCAAGACATCCTTCCTCAAGTATCTGTTGCATCCAGAGGTTCAGGAGCGATACAACCCTGACGATGATGGCGCCGTCTATCTCTATCTGGACCCTGAGATCATGACGCCCAAAGACCCTCGAGGCTTCTATGCGGAGATCTTGGCACAGCCAGCCATGAGGCGTCAGCTACTGGCCAAATGCGGCGACGAATCCCAGATTCCTGAAGCCATCGCCCAGATTGCCGCTGGCGTCTACCCAGAGACCGATACAGCGGCTGAGCTGCCGCCCAATCTTGGCTCTATCGGCGAGCGGGGCATGCGCAAGGCGCTCGATCTGATCCGGCCCTGTCGCTTGGTTATGCTCGTGGATGAGTTTGAGATCATCGCACGCTGCGGCGGGTTTGCCTTCCCATTCTTTGAGTTCTTGCGCGGTCTCAGCCAATCTTATGAGATCAGCTTTGTGTTGGCCACGAGCATCCCCTTGGCTCAGTGTTGCCCCAATGATGTCCGCTCGTCGCCATTCCCGAACATCTTCCAACGTCTGGTTCTGGGATCTTTCTGCCCCGCCGAGTTCGCTGGTTACATCGAATGGACGTCCTCGCAAGGGGCAGCGCCCCTGGCAGAAGTTCAGGAGCACATCTACGGGCTATCTGGTGGTTTCCCGTACCTGGTGCAAATGGCGTGCACGCTCTATTACTGGGCCTGGTCACAGGGAGAGACGCTCGGTCCGGCGCTTTTCCCACGCATCCAATACCGGTTCCAACGGGAGGCGCGGAGTCACTTTGAGCGCGTTTGGGGCCGTCACCTCAGTGATGAAGAGCGCGATGCCTTGAGTGAGATCGCATCCCACGGACCGGTCTCAGAGCCCTATTCGGATGCTGTTTGGGCACTGCATGAACGCGGGCATCTGGTGGAGGGGCGCATCGCATCTCAAGCGTTTGCCGCATTCGTGGCCGAGGTGTCCGACGAGGAGCAACAGGACAATGGTACCGAATTCGGAAACGGGGTTCCGGAGCCCAACGATGACGAGAGCTCATCGGATGTGGACGAGATGGGCATCTGGGTGGATCTCACCACGGAACTCGTGTATGTCGATGGCCAGCTTCTTGAGGATCAGCCCACCAAGCTCGAGTACAAGCTGCTGACGGTTCTCTGGGAGAGTATTGGAGAGACGACGAGTGCGGTGTGCAGTTTCTACCAGGTTGTGCTTGGCGTATGGGGCGACGAGTATATTCCCGATGTAGATGACCAGCGCATCTCCGCGCTGGTGAGGCGTCTGCGGAAAAAGGTGGAGCCCAACGGAAGGCCATGGAAGTATATCGCTGCGGTCCATGGACGCGGCTTGCGACTGGAGCACTATGCGCACAAGGGGCCGAGTGGCAGCTAGCCCAGCCAGCTAGGGGGCTATGAGCTTGGGATCTCAGGTCGGATAAGCATGACTCACAAGAACCCCTATCATCATGATAGGCCCGTCGACGAGAAAGGCGCTTTCTTCGGACGGCGACTTGAACTAGAGTCGGTCCGAGAGGCCATCGAGGGCAAGGCATGCCTGTCGTTCGTGGGTGGCCCGCGATCAGGCCTGACATCGCTCTTGCTTTACATCGTGAGCGATGCGTTTCGTGAGCTCTGCGAGATCTCGTGTGGACCGCTCAAGCTCATCTATCTCCAGTGTGGGGCCTACGGCGATCCGCGCTCGCTCGTAGCGGACGTGCTACTCAAGATCGGTCAGGGGCAGCAAAAGCTACCCAATTGGAACTCGGGATTCAACCGGCTCATTACGGCGCTTGATCAACTCAGCCCCGAACGGGTGGTGATCGCTCTGGATGATTTCGAGCATGTCGGCCGCCAAGAGGCCTTTGCCAATTTCATCGAGCGGCTGCGGGCGTTGACTCACAGGGTCGATATGACCTTGATCACCGCGACGCACACTGAGCTCAAGAACTGCTGCCACATGGAGCCAACCACATCGCCCTTTCCGAATCTTTTCCACGTGCGCTACCTGGGGCCTTTGGCGCCAGAAGAGGCCCAGGAATTCATAGGCCAGACTTCATCTCAGTCCGGGATTGACCTAGTGCCATATGAGACGGAGATCATTCAGTTGAGTGGGCTGCAGCCGCACTTTCTGCAGATGGCTTGCTGGCACTACTATGAGGCAGTCGTCGATGGCGCGGTGGATACCGACGCTGTCGCACGGCGCTTTGCGCGGATTGCTCATCCTGCCTATGAGGCGATCTGGCAGCACCTTGATGCCGGGGAGCGAGTGGCCCTAGTCGATCTCGCCAGAGGATCCCTCCCCCAGAATGAGCGTGAGCTCCAGGAGCTGGCGAGCCTGATTGGCAAAGGTTATGTCCGCTGGCCCGTGAGTGATCCAGATCAAGTGCTTGTTTCCGTGCCGTTTCAGCGCTATGTCCTCGGCGGGTCCGGGTCAGACGGGACGCTCTGATTACCTGGACCTTTGAGATAACATTCTGTGGCCCCGATGCCTGGCGCACCAACCCGTCTCCTCGTTTCGTCACTGTGTCAGCTCGAGTTGTGACTGTTCAGCCGTTGGCGAAAGCCGTGCGAGGCCGTTGGACCTCTGGTTCGAGGGGATT
>JAFGLK010000354.1 GCA_016928125.1 Anaerolineae bacterium | reverse complement strand
GTCATCGTCGGCTCGGCCAACGAGTCGGCGGTCAAGCCGTTTCTGGGCAGCAAGTATTATCGCCGTGACTATCGCCTGATCTGGTGGCCGAACCAGGATTGGTACATGTACTTCTCGCCGCAGAAGCTCTGGAACGACATCAAGGACCCAGCCGCCCGGAAAAAGCTGTGGAACGTGCTGTTCTATCGCAAGCACGAGGCCTCGCTGACCTCGTGGCCCTTTGTACACAACTTTTCCGTGCATGTGCGCCGTGACATCGCCCAGCAATTGTGGGACTATGGGCCGGAGGCTGCGCTGGTCGACACCAAGTTGCCCGGCGACGAATACGTCGAGGCATGGAAGGAGACCCGCGCCCTCGCGACCTGGGGTGCGGCGGGCAGCGGACCGGGTCAGCTCCGGGCGCCCAAGGGCATGGCCTCGGATGCCGCCGGCAACATCTACGTGGCGGATAGCCAGAATCACCGTGTGCAGGTGCTGAACGGCGAGGGCGCCTTTGTGAGGCAATGGGGCACCCAGGGCAATGCGCCGGGGCAGTTCAATGAGCCCTGGTCGCTGGCCGTCGTCCCCAATGGTGATGTGGTGGTGGCCGATACCTGGAACCATCGCATCCAGATCTTTGACGCCCAAGGCAACTACAAGACCATGTGGGGCACCTTTGGCGAGGTTCCAGATCCCATGGCATCTGGAACGATCTTCTATGGGCCGCGCGATGTCGACTTGGACGATGAGGGCAATCTGTACGTGACCGATACAGGCAACAAGCGCGTGGTCAAGTTCGACCCAGGGGGGCGCATGCTCGCGGCCGTGGGCGGCGCTGGAGATGCCGAAGGCCAAATGCAGGAGCCAGTGGGCATCGCTGTGTCGCCGGATGGCCTCGTGTACGTCGTGGATACATGGAACCAGCGCATTCAGGTGTTCGACAAACAGCT
This sequence comes from Anaerolineae bacterium, assembly GCA_016928125.1. The sequence goes on along the minus strand of JAFGLK010000354.1, from coordinate 6,364 downwards.
CCAGTTTGTGCGCGCCTGGCCCGTCTATGCCTGGGATGGTATGTCCGTGGTCAACAAGCCCTATATCGCCGTCAGTGCGGATGGCGACGTTTATGTGACCGACCCCGAGGGCTATCGTGTGCTCCACTTTGATGACCAGGGCAAGTTGCTGGGGGCCTGGGGGCAATATGGGAGTGACTTGGCCTCGATGAACCTGCCCACCGGCATCCACATCCTGGACGACGGGCGCATTCTGGTGAGCGATTCCGACAATCAGCGCATCCTGGTGTTCGCCGAGTAGTGCGATTGAGCCATGACCAAGCCCATCGTGGCCTTGATCGCTGGGCGCGCGGCTCGGCCAGGCAGGCGCATGGGGCACGTGGGCGCGGTCGTATCCGGGGGAGAGAGCCGCGCCGAGAGCAAGATCGAGGCGCTGCGCCAGGCGGGGGCACGCATCGCAGAGCTGCCTGAGCAGGTTGTGACCTTGTTGGCTGAGGTCTGTCACTGAATATGTTTGAGCACGTGCGCGCCTTGCTGTTTGATTTCGATGGCACCCTGGTGCGGCCGAGCATCGACTTTGCCGAGATGCGACGCCGGGTCTTGATCCTGGCATCCGGCCTTGGCGCGGGTCACCCGTCGCTTGAGCGCCTTCCCGTCCTGGAGATCATCGCTCGCGTGCAGGGCGATCTGGGCTCTGGCTCCGAGAGGGCGCGCGATTTCGCGGCACAGGCCCAGCAGCTCGTGTTGCAGATCGAGCTTGAGGCCGCTGATCGAACCAGCGCCTATGCCGGCGTACCCGGAATGCTACTGGAGTTCAAGTCGAGAGGCTACAGCATCGGCATCGTGACGCGCAATTGCCGCGCGGCCGTGGAGCGGATCCTGGCCCGCGAATCGTTATGTCACGATGTCTTGCTCACCCGCGATGACGTGACGCATGTGAAGCCCGATCCAAGACATCTGCTCGCCGCCCTGGCTGTCCTCGGCGCGGGGCCAGAGCAAGCCCTCATGTGCGGCGATCACCCCATGGATGTGTTTGCTGGCCAGCAGATCGGCCTCTGCACGGTGCAGGTGTGTGAGCCGGGCGTAACGCATGCCACCCCTTTTGCTGAGGTCGAGCCGGACCTGGTGGTGGCCCACATCACGGATTTGCTCGAGTACCTCAACCACACCTGACTTGGTCCAATGGGCGAGTTCCGCGTTGTCTCTGTGAACCACGTGCTGAGGTGCGATTCAAGGCCTCAGCGAGGAGGTAGATGGGAATGAGTGCGCGCTACAGCAAGCTATTCGATCTCAGTGGCAAGGCTGTGTTGGTGGCTGGGGGCAGCGGCGCCATCGGCGGGGAGATGGCGTGCGCCGCCGCCGCGTATGGGGCCCAAGTGGCGGTTGCGGGCCGTTCCGCGGAACGCTGTGCAGAAGTGGTGGCGCAGATTCGGACGGACGGCGGCGAGGCCATGAGCGTGACGCTCGATGTGCAGGAGCCGGATTCTATCCAGCGGGGTGTGAATGCCGTGGTGGCCAACTATGGGTTGCTGCACGGTCTGATCAACGCTGCGGGCACGCACATCGAGCAGCCAGCAGAGGAGATGACGCTTGAGGCTTGGGACGAGGTACTGGCGGTGAACCTACGCGGCGCGTTTCTGCTGTCGCAAGCGGCCGCGCGTTCCATGATCGCTCACGAGATTGGGGGCAGCATCGTCCACGTGACGTCGGTGCGCAGCAATCTGGGCATCCGACGCGGCTATGCCGCCTATGTGGCCTCCAAAGGGGGCCTGGCCATCCTGATCAAGCAACTCGCCAGCGAATGGGCGCGACACGGGATCCGAGTGAATGGCATCGCTCCAACCTTTACGCGTACCCCGTTGGTGGACCAATACCTGAACGACCCCGAATTCTATGCGGCCTTGGTGCAGCGCATCCCCATGGGTCGCGTATGCGAGACGATCGATCTGGCTGGCATCACGCTGTTTCTCCTCGCCGACGCCTCCTCGTTCATCACTGGGCAGAATATCTTTGTGGATGGAGGCGTGACCTCGACCCAGTAGCTGCGCCCCCGCAGATGAGAGCGCCCTGACATCAGCGCCAGAGAAGGAAACCGCTCCTCACATCGCGAAGGGCTGTCTGCTCGGCCATACAATGGCGTTGGCGCACACGTGCCGAAAGCGATTGAGCTGCTATTGGCCGAAGAACGCCCCGCGCCGCACTTGGCAGAACGCCCCGTTTGGTCTATCGTTAGCCCCGCATGCCAAGGCCGATGCCTGCCTGCCGTAGTCCTGGCTGGGCTTGACCCAGCCGTCATCACGAGGTGTTCATGCGCGCTTGCACCTTCTGCCGCATCGTAGCCGGAGAGCTCGAAGCGAGCGTCGTGTATCGCGACGAGCATTGTTGGGCGTTCATGGATATCCAGCCCGTCAACAGCGGGCATGCCCTGGTGATTCCCACCGCTCACGTGACCCGGCTCGCCGATCTCGATCCAGAGAATGGCGCGCAGCTTTTTCGGGTGAGCCAGCGCATCGCTGCGGCCCTCTTGCGTGGCGCGGTGCGTTGCGAAGGCGTCAACCTTTTCCTGGCCGACGGCGAGGTGGCCGGACAGGACGTTTCCCACGTCCATCTGCACGTCATCCCGCGCTTTGCAGGGGATGGCTTTGGCTTGCGGCTGCCCCAGCACTATGGACTTGTGCCGCCTCGTGAAGAGCTGGACCGGGTCGCGCGGGCCATACGTGGAAGGCTCTAGGCTATCGACCTGACATGAAGTTGACCCCCGGGGTTGAAGATGCAAAGATACCCAATCCGTGATGAGGACAAAGGCTCCCATGACAGAGTTCGACCAACTGGCCTATCGAAACGCGCTTCGAGAGCAGATAGAGAGCTTTGCGCTTCAGGAGACGCGCTTCAAGCCCGAGCGTGTCACCCTGTGGCGCTGGGTGACCCAGCCCACGGGTGCCTTGAGCAGCTTTGCCGGCACCATGTTGGACGCTCAGCGCGGGGATGCTCAGCTGGTGCTCGACTTTGGACGCGAGATTGTGGGCCAACTGGCGATCCAGGTCACCGTTGAGCGCGCTACGACGCTCGAGGTGCACTATGGCGAGGATCTCGACGAGGCGCTCAGGATAGAGCTCGACCCCTCGGCGATGCATCCCCTCCCCAAGGATCGCTACTCGCGCGACCTGGGCCCGTGGGTGATTCGAAGCCAGGACCGGCGCGCGTTTCGCTATGTCCACCTGCGCGTGCCTCAGGGCCGGGGGCGTATCCAGATCGAGAACATCTGGGCGCAGCAGCATACATACCCAGCACCAACTGGCGGCGTCTTTGGCTGCTCTGATCCACTCCTCAATCGCATATGGGAGCTTGCGCGCCACACGCTGGCTCTCTCGAGGCAACAGATCTACGAGGACAGCGCCCGACGGCCAGGTGTGCTCAACATGGGCGGCTCGCGCGTCCAACATTTGGCGAACGCTATGGCCTGCGGCCATATCGCTCTGGCGCGCAAGGGGCTCTTGACAATGGCCATTCACCAGCGACCGGATGGGCGCATGCCGTCCGAGGTGGTGATGAGAGTTGGAAGCGCTGCGGATCGGGCGGAATTCGAGGTACTCCCAGGCGACAGGGCCTGGGTCAATCACGCCTGCGACTGGCTCAGTAACCTGAAGGAATACTGGCTCTACTCCGGCGATACTGAGACCGTTCAATTGCTTTGGCCCGCGGCCACACAACTGCTGCGTGCCCTCACCGTGGATCTCGATGTAGAAAGCTTGACCTGCCCCGCCGATTTCGGCACGGACCATCAGCCCGACGTGTCGGAGCTCTGGTGGGGCTCGCGGGGCGCATTGGCCATGCAGCTCTATTGGGGCCTGAGCGATGCCTGCCTGCTGGCCCAACTTACGGGCGCCGGGAAGGTGCTGGCCCTCTGCACCACCACGCTCTCTCTCTTGCGGCGCCACATCAGGGCCAGGTACGAGTCGCCACAGCAGGTCTACACCGACGTCCCAGGAGAGAACGCCCAGGTCAGCGAGCACGTGAACGCGATAGCCATCCTGTGTGGGTTGGCGTCCGACCCGCGCAGCGCCCGCGACCTGCTGGAGCGCGTCAAGGCGCTGCCGCATGTGCGCTATCCACTCAGCGCGACCAGCCAGTTCTGGGTGCTGGTGGCCCACTATGCGGCTCGCATGGACAAAGAGGCGCTCGATGGAATCCGCGCCTATTGGGGCGAGATGCTGCACCAGGGCGCCACGACGGGCTGGGAGAGCCTGGATCTTCTCAACCCACTCGCCATGCCCGCTGGTTTGCCCCTCGATCGCTGCCACGGATCCGCGGCCGGGCCCGCCTTTCTGCTGCCCCGCTTTGTGCTGGGCGTGCAGCCCATGGAGCCAGGCTTTGCGCGCGTTCAGGTGAGGCCGCAGTTGGGCGACCTGGCCTGGGCAAGCGGGACCATCCCCACGCCTCGAGGTGAGATCCACGTTCATTGGGAAGCGCGGCCACGACTGCATGGTATGGTGGTGCTCCCCGAAGGCGTCGAGGGTGAGGTCATCCAGAGTCGCGGCGCGAGCCATCTTTCGCGGCGTCTGCGCGCTGGCGAGAATGAGATCAGCTGATCGCGATGGTGTGTCAGGCAGCAAAGGAGCCACCATGAAGATCACAGCCATCAAAGCCTATCCGCTGGGATGCCAACTTGAGGAGCCCTTTGGCTATTCGCAACGCTGGTTTCAGGGCCGTAGCGGCCTGCTGGTCCAGGTCAGCACCGATGAGGGGATCGCTGGCTGGGGCGAGGTCTTCTGCCACGACGGCTGGCCCGCGGTGGTGGCCTTGCTGGAGCAGGTCTATGCGCCGCTTATCTTGGGCCGCGACCCCCTGGCCCGCGAGGCGATCTGGGAACAGCTCTACAACTGGACGCGCGATTACGGGCAGAAGGGCCTCACCATAGCGGCGTTGAGCGGCGTCGACATTGCCCTGTGGGACATCCTGGGCAAGGCAGCCGGGCTGCCCGTGTACAGACTTCTGGGTGGAGAGCGAGAGCGCATCCAGGCCTATGCCACGGGCCTCTACCGAACGCGGCGTTCCATGGCCGCTCCCTCGGTTCTGGCGGAGGAGGCCAGCCTGTATGTCGCGCAGGGGTTTCGGGCGGTCAAGCTCAAGGTGGGCTTTGGGGTCGAGACCGATCTGCGCAACGTGCAGACTGTGCGCCAGGCGATCGGCGACGATGTGCGCCTGATGGTGGATGCCAACCACGCTTACGACGCCGCCACAGCCATCGCTTTGGGGCGCGCCATCGAGGGCTATGACATCGGTTGGTTCGAGGAGCCGGTGGTGCCTGAAAATGTGGCCGGCTATTGCGCCGTGCGTCGCGCCCTGGATATCCCTATCGCTGGCGGAGAGGCCGAGTTCACCCGCTACGGCTTCCGCGACCTGATCGCGCAAGGCGGCCTGGATATCGCCCAGCCTGACCTATGCATCACGGGCGGCATCTCGGAGGGACTGCGCATCGCCGCCCTCTGTCAGGCGTGGCATGTGCGTTGCCTTCCCCACGTCTGGGGCACTGGCATCGCGTTGGCGACGTCCCTGCATTTCATGGCGGCGCTTCCCGATCAGCCCTCGTCCCTGAACCCGCAGCCGATGATGCTCGAGATGGATCGCACCGAGAACCCTGTGCGCGATCAGATCCTGGCCACACCCATCCAGATTGAGGAGGGCCACGCGCTGGTGCCCCAGCGGCCTGGATTGGGCGTTGAGGTCGATCCCGACGCGTTGGCGCGCTACAGTCGGTAAGGCGCCCGGAGGGGCAAGCATGGAGTACGAGTACATCCACTATGAGACGCGCGATCGAATCGCCTATGTGACCATCCATCGCCCCGAGGTGATGAACGCCTTGCACCCGCCTGCCCAGGCGGAGCTCGCCCAGGCCTGGACCGACTATATGGCCAATGACGATCTGTGGGTGGCGATCTTGACCGGCGCCGGCGAGCGGGCCTTTTCGGCGGGGTCCGATCTCAAGTATCGAGTCGAGGACGCGGATGAGAACGCCTTACGCAACCCCGCGCCCCGTGGGGGCCATATCCTGGATCAGTGCTGGAAGCCGATTATCGCCGCGGTCAACGGCTATGCCGTAGGGGGCGGCCTTGAGCTCGCCCTGCGCTGTGACATCATCATCGCCGCCGAGCACGCACGCTTTGGCCTGCCCGAATCGCGGCGCGGTCTCCTGGCCGACGCCGGCGGCGTGGTCAAGCTGCCGCGCCGCATCCCGTACCATCTGGCCATGGGGCTCATCTTGACGGGCAGGTTCATCGAGGCGCAGGAGGCCTGGCGCATCGGCCTGGTGAACGAAGTGGTGCCGCTTCCGGAACTGATGCCCACTGCCGAGCGCTGGGCCGCCGAGGTGCTCGAGTGCTCGCCG
>JAFGLK010000353.1 GCA_016928125.1 Anaerolineae bacterium | reverse complement strand
GCCACGCCATGAGGATGCAGCGTCTCGTTCAGGAACTCGGCGATCTGCTGCGTCATCTGCTCCTGGATCTGCAGCCGCCTGGCGAACATCTCCACGATGCGTGGAATCTTGCTCAGGCCAATCACCCGCCCGGCCGGAAGATAGCCCACATGACATTGGCCCAGGAACGGCAGCAGGTGGTGCTCACACAGGCTGTAGAAATCGATGTTGCGCACAATCACCATCTCATCATAGTCCACGTCAAAGATGGCGTCGTTGATCAGCTTCCTGGGGTCCACATGGTACCCCGCGGTGAGCTCTCGGTAGGCACGGGCGACGCGTTCGGGCGTGTTCACCAGCCCCTCCCGAGTCGGGTCCTCGCCGATAGCTTCCAGAATATTGCGCACTGCGCAGGTGATATCGTCTATGCACTCTTCGGTCTCCACATCGATCAGATCCACCCGAAAGGCGTCATAGTCGGAGGGGTTGACTATCAGAGGGGGCATGGCGGAATCCTTTCTCACTTCTGGGAGTGGGACCACAGGATGATATCGGTTCGCAGGCATATGCCGACGTCGGGCACCGCCTCCGCAATTTCGGCCAGGGTGCGGCCGTCCTCTGGGTGGCGATACGCTGGCCACAGCTCCGCGGCCGGCCTGGCGATATGCGCGCCTTCGAGCAGGTCGGGATCCGGGATGCCGCGCTGGCTCATCTGCACCGTTTCCTGACCATATAGGGTGATGTCGATGTCGATCACGCGCGGCGCATCCTTGTCGGCGACCCGCGTGCGGCCCATGGCCGCCTCGATCTCCAGCAGCTCCCGCTTGAGCGCATCCGGCTCTAGCGCAGACACGATGGCCACGGCTGCGTTGAGATAGCAGGGCTGCTCGGGCCGCCGCACCGGCTCCGTCTCATAGACGGAAGAGACGCCGAGGACCTCGAATCGCTCCGCGATACGCTGCACGGCGGCCGTCAGATTCGCCACCGGATCGATATTGGAGCCGAGGCTAAGCAAGACCTTGGTCACCCGGCGAGGTCCCCGCGAAGGCGCTCGATCTCGACGCCTACCGAGCGCGCAAAACGCAGCGCGCCGGGCTTTTCCACGCGCACGCGGACCGCTTGAACGCCGGGATAGGCCAGGCAGAGCTTGGCGACCTCCTCGGCCAGCTTTTCCACGAGATAGTAGCGCGAGCGCTCGACCAGCTCGATGATCTCCTTGGCGACCGTGCGATAGTTGACGGCATCCTGGATTCGGTCCGATGCGCCGGCCGCGCGGGTGTCGGTCTGCAGGGCCACGTTGATGAGCACATCCTGCACCTTTTCACGCTCGTCGTCGTTCACGCCGATGATCGTGCGCAACAAGAGGTCTTTGATCAGAATAGTATCCGTCATCTTGGCTCCCATCGCTCAGAGATGCTGGCCGCCGGTCACATGCACCAGTTCGCCTGTCACAAAGTCGGAATCCAGTAGAAACAGCGCCGCCTTGACGAGCTCCGCCGGCGAGCCGACTCGCTTGGCCGGGATGCGCTCCGCCAGCTTCTCGAAATAGCCGCCATCGTCCCCGGGCGGCGGCAGGATCGCCCCCGGGGCCAGGGCATTCACCTGCACATCGGGCGCCAGGGCCAGAGCCAGGCTCTTGGTCAGTGCAACCAGTCCGGCCTTGGCGCAGGTGTAGGCGATGTGCGCCACACCGGGCCTCTCGGCGCGCCAATCGGCGATGTTAAGGATATGCCCACGCTGCCCCGGATTGAGCTGCTGCGCGTAGGCCTGGCACAGGAAAAAGGGCGCCTTGAGGTTGATCGCTAGATGATCATCCCAGTTCTGTTCGGTCGTGTCCAACACCGTGCCGCGCTCGAAGATCGCCGCCGAGTTGATCAGGATGTCGAGCTGCCCAAAATAGCGTGACCCCTTTTCGACAAGAGGCCAAACGTTGGCGGTCTGGCTCAGATCGGCCTGGACGGCCAATCCCTCGCTACCCAAGGCCTGGATCTGCCGCACGACGTCCGCCGCCGGGCCTTCCGAGGCATGATAGTGCACGACGATGCGCGCACCCCGTTCCGCCAGCGCCAGGGCCAACGCGCGCCCGATGCGCACCCCCGCCCCGGTGATGAGCGCGACCTTGCCCTCAAGCTGCATCCCCGCCTCCTCTGGCGCCACGTCGACGCGTCGTCTCCACGCCCCCATAGTAGCCCAGGCGCGCAGCCCCCGTCAACGCGCTGCGAACGCCCCCGTCGTCCTCTCGGAGCGCGCCGCGCTGTTAGCCCAGGTTCATCAAAACCACGGCCAGCATAGCCACAGCCATGCCTGCGACCTCCTGGCGACGCATCTGCTCGCGCCACACCAGGCGCGCAAAGATGGAGGTAAAGGCGACCCCCACCGCGCTGTAGAACGGGAACACCAGCACGCCTGGTAGCTGCTGCAGGGCGATGAGCAGCGCCGCATTGGCGATCGCGTTACACAGCCCGAGCCCCACACCCGGGAGGAGGTCGGTCCGGGCGAAGCGAGCGCCATGACTGAGCCAGCCGATGCCCGCTACCAGGCCGGCGCTGCCGAAGAGAAGGGCCAGGAACAGCGCGTGCTCCGCGACGGGGCCGATCTGGTCAAAGGCCTCGACGGTCAGCATAGACAGGCCGCTCCCCAACAGCATGGCCAGGGCCAGCACCCCCTGACGCTTGGCCCCACCACCCTGTGGTGCGGGCGCCATCGTCAGCAGCGGGAGCGAGGCCAGCGCCAGCAGCACACCAGCCGCCTCCAGCATCTCGGGCCGCTCGTTCCACAGCATGACCGATGCGCCGATCGGGATCAGGACGGCCAGCCGCACAATCGCCGTGGTCACCGACACCCCTCGCCGCTGGATCAACGAGAAGTAGAGCCAGTAGTTCACCGCATAGAGGACGCCGCTGACCACACCCAGCATGACCGTGCTCACGCTCGGTCGGAGCGAGCCAGCCCCCAGGCTACGCACGAGATGGAACGCCGTGGCCACGATGTAGTTGGTGAGCCCCACGGCCCACAAGTTACAGCGCTGCCCATGCGCATAGCGCAGCACCAGGCCAAAGCTGGCCGAAAAGAAGGTGGCGAGCACCAAAGCGAACATAGTCCTCCCACTCGTCGACCGAAAAAGCAGTCATGCGGAACAATAGCGACGCCGACGATCACTCGGATCGCGGGTTGTTCAAGGGCTCCTGTGCGGCCTCGTCGAGGCTATCCGGCATCTCTTCCAGCGCCTCGCGGGCCTGATCCACCTGATCGGCGGCTACCAGCACTTCCACGCGACCCAGACCGTCCACGGTCAGGCCGAGGATGCGCCCGATGGCCTCATAGCGCAGCATGGCCGCGATGCCCAGACTCTCCAGTTTGCCCTTGGCCACCTCAGCGGCCAGTGGGCCTTGTGACATATAGACCACCACCAGATCGTCCCGTGCTTCCATCGTGTGTCCTTTCTGCCTCGCCTCGACGGTGCGTCATTATACACCCAATCATCCAAGAGCCAGACATCTGCGGCCATGGTGATCTGAGCTCGCAACGCAAGGCCGAGGCGGGCCTAACGAAACCTTGGTGGCGCCTGTTGCGTAGATAAATCAGTGGGCCGCACCATGCGATGCGTTCTCGTCGCTCCTTTGCAGAGTGCGTTCACGAACCGCTTGCGATCATACCCAACACATCAGCCGTCAACCATGTCGCAACAAGCTGGACTCAACATGAATACAGAGCCCCTGCCTGTGGGCACGACGCTCAAAGGGCGCTACCGCGTGACGCGTCTCGTAGCGGGTGGGGGCATGGCCTGGGTGTATGAGGCCGAGGAGCTCCTGCCCAGCGGTGGCTCCCGCGTCTGTGCACTCAAGGAGCTCAGAGCCGACACCCGCGATGCGGCGACACTGCAGGAAGCCCAGCAGCTCTTTGAGAGCGAGGCCAATATCCTGGTACGCCTCAACCACCCCAACCTGCCGCAGGTGCGGGCTTACTTTCAGGAGCGCGGGCGCTCTTATCTGATCATGGAGTTCGTCCATGGCGAGTCTCTGGCCCGCAAGCTCGACCTGGCCCGGGCACCCCTCTTCGAGTCGCAGGTGCTCGACTGGGGCCTGCAAATCTGCACAGTGCTTGACTATCTCCATTCGCGTCCGCAACCGATCATCTTTCGCGATCTGAAGCCCAGCAATGTGATGGTGACTCTGGATGGACGCATCAAGCTGATTGACTTTGGCATCGCTAGGGTCTACAAAAGGGGCAAGCGCAAAGACACCGTAGCCATGGGTTCCGAGAATTATGCCGCGCCCGAGCAATGGGGCCAGGCGCAGAGCGACCCACGAGCCGATCTCTACGGCCTGGGGGCCACCCTGTACCATTTACTCACCAATGTGCCCCCTCTGCCGGCCTTTGTGCCCGGCGAGCGGGTGTCGATCGGGCAGTACAACCCAGCCGTCACAGCCGCGACCGTGGCCGCGATTGACAAGGCCATGGCCATAGACCGGGACGCACGCTATGCCTCCGCAATGGAGATGCGCCAGGCCTTGCTGGCATGTCTCCCGCGACGCGAACGGCTCCTGGTCGAGGCGCGCAGCGCTGGCCGCGCCGTGACGGATGGCCTCGCGCCTGCCACCTCGGCGCCTAGCGGATCTGGGCTCTCCAATGCGCCGTCCCCTGACCCGCCGCACGCCGATGCGCCCGTGCGCCAAGCGGCGAGCACGGGGGCCGCCAAGGCTTGCCCGCGTTGCCAGGCCGTGAATCGCAGGGAAGCTCGCTTCTGCAGCCATTGTGGCTATACTTTTGTTCAGCCCCTGCCGCCTGTCTTGGCGCTGATCGAGCCCCAGACGGCTCGCTGGGAGTACCCACTGGGCCTCAGCGCGGTGCTGATCGGGCGGCCGCGGGGAGCCATGCCCGTGGATCTTGATCTCAGCTTCTACGATCCCGAGGGCTATGTCTCGCGCAACCATGTGCGCATTCAAGAGTGCCGCCGCCGCTATCAGGTAATCGACCTGAACAGCGCCAATGGCACCTATATCAATGGCTATCGACTCACGCCCCAGGCCCCTTACTGGCTGCGACAGGGCGACAGGCTTCGCCTTGGGCGTGTGGTGCTCGAGTTTCGCATTCGCTAGCTGCGCAGGACGCGCCTGCCTCGGGCAGTTTGGACGGTGGAGGAGTTGTAGCGCCATGAAGTGTCCCTCATGTGAACGGGATAATCGCGATGGGGCGGGCTACTGCGCCTGGTGTGGTCATCTGCTGAGTGTACGTTCCCAGGCTTTGGCGTCCGAAGGCCCTGTAGTGCAGGACACCGCGCCGGACCTCGCGGCGGATGAGACGATCCCGCCAGACGATGCGGATGACGAGGCGGCGGACGTTCTATCGCCCTTTGCGCAAGAGCCGCCCGGCGAGCCGCTCGCAGGAGCCGAGGCTGCGCCGCGGTCCGGCAGCGCCATGGAGGAGGGGCCGCTATCCGGCCAAG